>CAQVQZ010000058.1 GCA_948902155.1 uncultured Oscillibacter sp. | reverse complement strand
TGGTGGACGGAGACGCTGTCCATTTTCGCGTCCTTATAGTGGAAAATCTCGTAGTCCTGGCGGCGCATCTGCTGCCGGGGGTCGAAGGGCTGCGGATTGCTGCGCATGAGGGTCCCTCCCTTGCGAATGTTTTCCATCAGTATACCGCAAGATTTACAATCTGTAAAGCAACAAAGATAATGTATATTGTGAAAAGCTTATACTATAATAAAAAACATCGAAAGTTCCGGGCGCTTTTCCGCAGGACTCCTACACATCATACGAAAGGAACGACACGTTATGAAGCTGAGCTATGCAAGCATCCAGGACCGGGCGGCCTGGGAGGCCGCGGGCGTCACCCTGCCCAAGTTCGACTGGAAGGACATGCACGCCGCCGCCGAGAAGGCCCCTACCTGGGTCCACTTCGGCTCCGGAAGCCTCTTCCGGGCCTTCCACGCCATGCTCCAACAGTCCCTCATCGAGCAGGGGCTGGTGGAGGGCGGCCTGTACACCGCCGAGACCTTTGACTATGAAATCGTGGACAACACCTATGGCCCTTACGACAACCTGAGCCTGCTGGTCACCCTCATGCCCGACGGGAACATGGAGAAGACCGTTGTGGGCTCCGTGGCCGGGGCCCTCCGGGCGGACCAGAGTTTTCCGGAGGACTGGGAGAAGCTGAAGGCCATCTTCCGGAATCCCTCCCTCCAGCTGATTACCTTTACCATCACCGAAAAGGGCTACGCCCTGACGGGCATGGACGGCAAGTTTACCCCTCTTGCGGAAAAGGACTTCGCCGCCGGTCCCGACAGCTGCGCCTCCGCCATGGGCAAAGTGACGGCCCTGCTGCTGGAGCGGTTCAAGGCCGGAAAGTATCCCATGGCCGTGGTCAGCACCGACAACTGCTCCCGCAATGGCGAAAAGATTCGCAACAGCGTGGTCACCATGGTGGATAAGTGGCTGGAAAACGGCTTTGTCTCCCGGGAGTTCGCGTCCTGGGTGGAGGACGAGAACAACATCTCCTTCCCCTGGACCATGATCGACAAGATCACTCCCCGGCCCGCTCCCGCTGTGGAGAAGGCTCTGGCGGAGGCCGGTTTCGAGGACATGAAGGTCCACGTTACCAGCAAGAACGGTTACACCGCCGCCTTTGTCAACGCGGAGAAGCCCCAGTATCTGGTCATCGAGGACCGCTTCCCCAACGGCCGCCCGCCCCTGGAGAAGGCCGGGGTGTTCATGACCGACCGGGACACCGTGAACAACGTGGAGCGGATGAAGGTCATGACCTGCCTGAACCCCCTGCACACCGCCCTGGCCGTCTACGGCTGCGTGCTGGGCTATGACTCCATCGCCGCCGAGATGACGGACCCGGAGCTGAAGGGTCTGATTGAGAAGATCGGCTATGTGGAGGGAATGCCTGTGGTCACTGACCCCGGCATTATCAAGCCTATGGACTTCATCCACGAGGTCATCGACCGGCGGTTCCCCAACCCCTTCATGCCCGACACGCCCCAGCGTATCGCCTCCGACACCAGCCAGAAGATCAGCATCCGTTTCGGCGAGACCATCAAAGCTTACGCCGAGCGGCCGGGCATGGACCCGAAGACCCTGACCTTCATCCCCCTGGCCATCGCCGGGTGGCTGCGCTACCTGCTGGCGGTGGACGACGAGGGGAAGCCCTTCGAGTGCAGCGGCGACCCCATGCTGGCGGAGCTCCAGGCCAAGCTGGAGGGCGTCGTCCTGGGACAGCCGGACAGCGCCGGCGGCAAGCTGGAGGATATCCTGCGTAATCCCGTGATCTTCGGCTCCGACCTGGTGGAGCTGGGGCTGAGCGGGAAAATCGAGGGGATGTTCAAAGAGCTGCTGGCCGGGCCCGGCGCGGTGCGGGCCACGCTGAAGAAGTATCTGGCGGGCTGAAGGACAGCACTCTGTTCGCCTCCCTTTTCAAATGGCAGCTGATCGTTGAAAAAAGACCCGATAGGCTGTCCAGAGAAGGAGGCGGGCGATTGCCGCTAAACCCAAAGAGCAGCAGCCTGGGCCGCATCCGCATAGGCAGCAGTCAGCAAAGCGTTTTCCAGGAGCAATGTGAGCAGGCTTCAAATCCTATTGGTCCCTATTCGATCGTGGTATCAAAAATAAGTTTGCAGGGAGCAGGCTATTGGGTGCTTGCTCCCTGCAAATTTATAATAACGGCTGCGGTGAGGGGCGGTGAGGAGGGCTGGCAGCGTTTCCACCCTTGCCAAGCCGGGCGGAGTGTGTTACACTAGACGCAGATATGATCTCCGGAGGTCTCTATCATGATGTATGAACAAATCGACCGCAGACAGTGTAAATGGGACACGGCGGAGCTGCTGCGGGACGCGCAGGTGTCCCCCAAGTCCATGACCGCCCTTTACATGCTGCTCCTCATCGTTCTGGGCCTGCTTTCCTCCATCAGCGGGAGCGGGTTCATCGGCATCTTTATCTCCATCCTCACCTCCCTGCTGTCCTCCGTCCTGGGCGCGGGCTTCGTGCTGTACTGCATGGCGGTCCGCCGGGGCGAGCGGGCCGAGTATTTGACGCTGTTTGACGGGTTTTCCTTCGTGGGAAAGCTGATCTTGCTGGAGCTGGTCATGGGCTTCTTCCTCACGCTGTGGACCATGCTCTTCATCATCCCCGGCATCGTCGCCGCCTACCGCTACAGCTTCGCCCTCTACAACCTCTATGAGAATCCCGGCATCGGGGTCATGGAGGCTCTGGAGATGAGCAAGCGGCAGACCTACGGCTACAAGAGCCAGCTCTTCATGCTGGATTTGAGCTATTTCGGGTGGAACCTGCTGGCGACCCTTCCTACCCTGCTCCTGACATACCAGATGAACCGGGACCTCAGCATGGCGGTGCTCTACGGCGGCGCCGTCCCCGATACATATTTCGGCCTGCCGCTCTTTGTGCTGGACGTCATCTTTGGAATCTGGCGGCTGGCGGTGGCGGTGTTCTACTACCCCAATTACATCTGCGTCCAGCTCAGCTATTTCGAGGTTGCCAAGCGCACCTCCGGCGTGGGGCTGCACGAGGATACCCAGGACGAACAGCCCCCCTGGGACGGCTGGAACGCCCCGGACGGCCTGGGCTGACGCCGGCAAACGAGGGACGCAAATACGACGAAACAGTGCGCGCCGCGTCTGCCGCGGCGCGCGTTTCTCTGTGGGAAAGAAGGCAATTCTAATGGACATTTCCGAGGAACTCCGAACGGGGAAGCCCCTGCTCTTTGACGGCGGCATGGGGACCTATTACGCGGAAAAATTTCCGGGGGAGCGCTGCGAGCTGGCGAACCTGCTCCGCCCGGAGGAGATCGCCGCCATCCACCGGGCCTATCTGGAGGCCGGGTGCCGGGCCGTCAAAACCAACACGTTCACCGTCAGCGGCGACCTGGCCCAGGGACGGGAACAGCTGGCGGAGCGCATCATCGAGGCGGGCTGCCGCCTGGCGAAGCGGGAGGCTGAAGCCTATGGGGCCTGGGTTTTCGCCGACATCGGCCCCGCCCCGGCGGGGACCGAGGGGAGCCGGGCCAAAATCTATCTGCGCCAGGCGGACCTCTTCCTGGCCCAAGGGGTCCGGTGCTTTCTGGCGGAGACGCTGTCTTCCATGGAGGGCGTGCCGGAGCTGGCCCGGTATCTGCGGGAGCGCTGTCCCGACGCCTTTCTGATCGTCTCCTTCGCCGTGGCCTTCGACGGCATCACCCAGGAGGGCTGTGACGGGCAGGAGCTGTTTCTCCAGGCGTCCGTTCTGGAGGGCGTGGACGCGGTGGGCTTCAACTGCGTCTCCGGGCCCAAGCACCTGCTGGAGTACATCCGGAACCTGGATACACGGGGGGCCGTCCTCTCCGTCATGCCCAACGCGGGGTATCCCGCCGTGCTGGGCCAGCGGACTGTGTTCCAGGGAACGCCGGATTACTTCGGGCGCAAGCTGGCCGAGATCGTGCAGACAGGCGCGGCCATCGTGGGCGGCTGCTGCGGCACCACCCCGGCCCACATCGCCCGGACCGCCCGGATTCTGGCGGAGCCGCCCCTTCCCGCCGCCGTCGCCCGGCCCAAGGTGCTGCGGCCTCATCCCGCCCCCCAGGCCAACACCCTGGCGGAAAAGCTGGACGCGGGGCGGCGGGTCATCGCCGTGGAGCTGGACCCGCCGGTGGACGACGGCATCTCGTTTTACATGGAGGGCGTTCAGGCCCTCCGTGCCGCAGGGGCCGACGTCATCACCCTGGCGGACAACCCCATCGGGCGGCCCAGGGCAGACAGCTGCCTCCTGGCCTGCAAGATCAAGCGGGACCTGGGGGTGGAGCCGCTGCCCCACATGGCCTGCCGGGACCGGAACCTGAACGCCACGAAAGCCCTGCTGCTGGGGCTGTCCATCGAGGACATCCACAACGTGCTGCTGATCACCGGCGACCCCATCCCGGCGGCGGACCGGGGCGAGGTCAAGAGCGTTTTCAACTTCAATTCCCGGAAGCTCATCCGCTTTGTCAGCGGCCTGGGGGAGAGCGTTTTGCAGACGCCCTTCCACATCTTCGCCGCGCTGAACCTGAACGCCCGGAACTTCGAGCGGCAGCTGGAGCTGGCGCTGGAGAAGGAGGCGGCGGGGGCCTATGGCTTTCTGACCCAGCCGGTGCTGTCCGGGCGGGCGCTGGAAAACCTGAAGCTGGCCCGGCAGACCCTGCGGGGGAAGATTCTGGGGGGCATCCTGCCCGTGGTCAGCCACAAGAACGCGTGCTTTTTGAAAAACGAGATTTCCGGCATCGACGTCTGCGACGAGATTGCCGCCCTCTACGAGGGCAGAGACCGGGAGGAGGGCGAGGCTCTGGCGGTGACGGTCTCTTCCGAGATTGCACGGGAAATCACCCCCTGGACGGACGGGCTGTACCTGATGACGCCCTTCAAGCGGGTGGCCCTGATGACGCAGATACTAAGCCGGCTCCGGGATGCGCAATCTACCATCACATTACAGAAAGGATGACGAATATGGCAGTGAAAATCGACGGGCTGGCCTGCGCGGCGGACGTCAAGAAGAGGGTCCATGACGAGGTGGAGCGCCTGCTGGCGGAGGGGTTTCCCCGCCGTCCCCGGCTGGACGTGATTCTGGTGGGGGAGAATCCCGCCAGCAAAATCTACGTTCGGGGCAAGGAGCGGGACTGTCAGGAGTGCGGCTTTGACCAGAGGACCATCCATCTGGCGGCGGACGTGCCCCAGGCGGAGCTGCTGGCGACCATCCGGGCGCTGAACGCGGACCCGGAGATCGACGCGGTCTTGCTCCAGCTGCCCGTGGCGGGCCACGACGAACAGGAGGCCATCCGGGAGATCGCGCCGGAGAAGGACGTGGACTGCCTCCACCCGCTGAACATGGGGCGGCTGGCGGGCGGGGCCCCGCTGTTCCTGCCCTGCACGCCCTCGGGCGTCATGGAGCTGCTCCGGGCCTATGACATCCCGGTCCGGGGGAAGAACTGCGTGGTTTTGGGCCGGAGCAACATCGTGGGCAAGCCCATGGCCCGTCTGCTGTCCCAGGCGGACGGCACCGTCACCCTCTGCCACTCCCGGACCGAGGACCTGGCGGACTACACCCGGCGGGCGGATATCCTGGTCTCCGCCGTGGGCAGGACCGGGCTGGTTACGGCGGACATGGTGAAGGAGGGCGCGGCGGTCATCGACGTGGCCATGAACCGGGGCGAGGACGGCAAGCTCCAGGGCGACGTGGACTTTGCCGCCGTGGAGCCCAAGGCGGGCTTCATCACGCCGGTGCCCGGCGGCGTGGGACCCATGACCAGGGCCATGCTGATGGTGAACGTGCTGAAGGCGGCGAAGGCGCGTTTGGGCTGACAATGAAAACAGACGGCTGCGGTTTTCTGCCGCAGCCGTCTGTTTGTCTCGTCTTGCAGTCGGTTTTCCTCTTACGCCCCAAACACCCGCCGGGCGATCTCCACAGACGCGCCCGCGTCCTTGGCGTAGGAATCCGCCCCCATCCGCCGGGCATACTCCGGCGTGACCACCGCGCCGCCCACGAAGACCACCGGGGGCCGGGGCAGGGTGCGGAGGAGGCGGATGGTCTCCTCCATGGCGGGGAGGGTGGTGGTCATCAGGGCCGAGAGGCCCACCAGGGCGATGTTCTCCCTCCGGACCGTCTCCAGAATGACCTCCGGCGGCACGTCCCGGCCCAGGTCGATGGTTTCGTAGCCGTAGTTTTCCAGGACGGTCTTGACGATGTTCTTGCCGATGTCGTGGATGTCCCCCTGGACCGTCGCCACCACCAGACGGCCCTTCTTCACCGGCGCGCCGCCCTTCTGGGCGATGGAGGTCTTGATCACCTCAAAGACGGCCTGGGCCGCTCCCGCCGCGCTGAGGAGCTGAGGCAGGAACGCCTTCCCCTGTTCGTAGTCCGCGCCCACCCGGTCCAGGGCGGGGATGAGGCGCCGCTCCACCAGGGACAGCTCGTCCTCCTGCTCCAGGGCGGCTTTGGCCAGCTTCCCCGCGTCGGCTTTCAGGCCCCGGACGATGGCGTCCTCCAACGTGAAGGACGCGCCGGGCACGGAGACCGCCGGAGCGCCGGAGGCGGCGAAGCGCTCCACGTAGGCCCGGCACTCCCGGTCTTCCCCGGAGAGGACCCGGAACGCCGCCACGACGTCCATCATCTCCCGCTGGTTGGGGTTCAGAATGGGCAGGGTCAGCCCGGCTCCCAGGGCCTGAATCAGGAAATTCCGGGTGACGAGGGGCCGGTTGGGCAGGCCGAAGGAGATGTTGGACACCCCCAGAAGCACCTGCAACCCCAGCTCCTCCCGGACCATCCGGACGGCCTTCAAAGTCTCGGCGGCCTGGTCCTGCTGGGCGGAAACCGTCAGAGTCAGGCAGTCGATCCACACGTCCTCCTTGGGGATGCCGTAAGACCGCGCCGCGTCCAGAATCCGCCGGGCGATTTCCACTCGCCCCGCCGCCGTCTGAGGGATGCCGTCCTTGTCCAGGGTCAGGCCCACCACGGCCGCGCCGTACTTCTTCACGATGGGCAGGACCCGCGCCAGCACCTGGGGCTCGCCGTTGACGGAGTTCACCGCCGCCTTGCCGTTACAGACCCGCAGACCCGCCTCCAGGGCGGTGGGATTGGAAGAGTCCAACTGCAAGGGCAGGGATACGGCGCTCTGAATCTTCTTCACCACCTGGGGCAGTATGGAAACCTCGTCCACACCGGGGAAACCCACGTTGACATCCAGGATGTCCGCCCCCGCGTCCTCCTGCTGGACGGCCACGTCCAGGATGTAGTCCAAATCGCCCTCCAGCAATGCCTGCTGGAAGCGCTTTTTCCCGGTGGGGTTGATTCGCTCGCCGACGACCCGCACGCCGTCCAGGCGGCAGGGCACCGTGGGGGAGCAGACGAAGCCCGCGGGTTCATAGCTCCGGGGCGCGGGCCGTTTTCCCTCCAGCGCCGCCCGGAGCTGCCGGATGTACTCCGACGAGGTGCCGCAGCACCCGCCGAAGAGGGTGACGCCCGCCTCCAGGCAGGGGACCAGCGCCTTCGCGAAGTCCTCCGGCCCCATGTCGTAGCGCCCGGTAGCCGGGTCCGGAAGCCCGGCGTTGGGCTTGGCAATGAGGGGCAGACGGGTGTTCCGGGCCAGCTCCGCCAGGAGGGGAGCCAGGCGGTCCGGCCCCAGGGAGCAGTTCAGGCCGATGGCGTCGGCCCCCAAACCCTCCAGAGTCCGGGCCATGGAGGCCACCGTGCAGCCGGTGAAAGTCCGCCCGCCCTCGTCGAAGGACATGGTGACAAACACCGGCAGATTCGTGCATTCCTTCACCGCCAGCAAAGCGGCTTTCGTTTCATAGAGGTCCGTCATGGTCTCGATGACGGCCAAGTCCGCCCCGGCTCCGGCCTCCGCCATTTCCCGGAAAAGCGCATAGGCCCGCTCGAAGGAAAGGGTCCCGATGGGCTCCAGCAGCTCCCCCAGGGGGCCGATGTCCAGGGCGACCTTAGCTCTGGTCCCGGCGGCGCGCTTGGCCACCGCCACCGCCGCCCGGACCACCTCCCCGACGCTGTGGCCGGACAGCTTCAGGCCGTTGGCCCCGAAGGTATTGGTGTAAATGACCTGACTTCCGGCCTCGATGTAGTCCTGGTAGACGGAAACCAGCAGCTCCGGGTCCGTCAGGTTCAGAAGCTCCGGCTTGCCGCCGGGGGGCAGGCCCCTCTGCTGTAAGACGGTGCCCATAGCGCCGTCCAGAAGGATGATGTTGCCTTTGAAAAAATCAGGGAGCACAGGTCTTTCCTCCTTTGCGCAGGGTACAGGTCTCCGCCATGGAGCAGTGCCCGCAGCCCCGGATGCGGGCCATCTGGGGCCGGTCCGACAGGCCGATGACGGCGGTGACAGACTTGGCGGGATTCATCAAAAGGCTTCCGGTGACCTGGACCCCCAGCCTCCGCCAGGCGTCCAGAGCGGCGCAGACGGCGGGCTGAATGGTCAGGGGCAGGTCCCCGTAGCCGGGGCTGAAACGGTCTGTAAGGTACTGTCCCGGAAACCGGGCGGACAGCTCCCGCTCCGCCTCATCGCACCCGGCTTCCACCCAGGCGCTGCCGCAGGCATCCAGGATTACCGCCCGGGCCATGTCCCGGACCTGCTCTGCCCGGAGCATCGCCTCGAAGCCCGCCCCCAGGGTACACAGCAGCAGGACGGCCTGTCCGCACTGCTCCAGCATCCGGCGGGCGGTCCCGCCGGGCAGGGTGACGCCGCTGCCCTCCAGCACCACGCCCTCCGGGGCGCGGGAGACGGAAAATACCCGGTAAATATAACGGGGCCGCAGGGTCCGGGTCAGCTTGTCCGCCACGGCGGCGGCGTCCCGGCGCAGCTCCTCCGGCGGAGACTCCCCCGCGCCCAGGTAGCGCAGGGCCTCCGCGATGTTCAGTTCCATAGAAATCCCTCCAGGCCCACCATTATACAATAGGTCCGGCGGGAAATCAATTATCCTCGAAACAAGGCCTAGAAATTTCTCAATTGGAGACGTCATGTAGGGACGGCTATCAGCCGCCCGTTCCTCCGCGACCGCCCAGGTCGAAGGGAAACCGGCGGTTGATAACCGCCCCTGCATTCTAGTCCTATCGACAGAACACCCCGAACGTGGGCGCAAGCTCTCACACAGCCCCCGCCCCCAGCACGCAGGAGGCCCAGACCGCGTTGTGGTCGGACAGTTCCTCCCCGGTGAACGCCGCCAGGGCGCTCCCCGCCGGGGCGAAGCCGCAGTCCTCCCGCCGGGTGGAGATCGTCCGGCTCTCCGCCGCCTCCGCGCCCCGGACCAGCAGCCAGTCCAGCCGCAGGTCCAGATGCCCCCCGCCGGGGAGGGGCTTGCGGCGGGTGGGCAGCGCCTGCTCCGGCACGCAGCGGTATCCCAGCCGCTCCGCCGCCGGGAGGCATCCCTCCCAGTCCGCCACGTCCTCCAGGCACCGGCGCTGGAGGGCGGGACTGCCCGCGATCTCTTGTATAGCGTCCTTGTCCCGGCCGTCGAAGGTGTTGGTGTTCAAGTCGCCGCCCAGAATCACCGGCATGCCGGGGAACATCGCCTCCGCCGCTGTCAGTACGGCCTCCAGCTGGGCCTGACGGCCCGGCCCGCCGGTCCGGTTTTCCAAGTGGATGGTCCCCACGCCCACCGGCGTTCCACCCACGTCCAGCTCTGCCAGGATGGCCAGCCGCCCGCCGATGCGCCGCTGGCGGTCAAAGTACCAGTTGTACTGCTCCGGCAGACGGACGATTTCCGCCCGCCGGATGGGCCAGCAGGAGAAAATGGCGTTTCCGTGGAAGCCCTTGGGGTCCTCGCCGTTCACCAGCTCGATGAACTCCAGGCCGAAGGCGGCGTTCATCCCCAGGCGCTTTGCCAGCTCCAGGGTGGTGTTCTTCCCGCCGGAGCGGACGCAGCCGTCGTCCAGCTCGTTGGCCAGGATGACGTCGAAGGGCCGGACCGCCGGGCAGGACTCCAGAAAGTCCCCCAGCTCCTCCAGCCAGACGCCCCGTTCCATGTTGAACACCAGCGCCCCCAAAGCCGCCGGGGCCTCCTGGGGGGCGGGAGCCAGATTGTGGACCTCCACCTGGGAAAACTGGGCGATCTTTGCCATGACCTCCGTCTGAGGTTCCCGGTCCAGCAGCGCGCCCAGGCGCTGCCGCTCCGCATTGGGGATACCGTTCATATTCCACGCCTCCTTTTGTCGTTCCGCAGAGAGTCCTCCGCGCTTTTCGCAAACGTTTTCGCTCTTCATTTGCAAGCATACCACGCCTCGCTCCGGCTTGTCAAGACGGAAGGGGCTTCTGCCGCGCCCTCCGCCCCCGGCGGACGGAAAAGACGGATTTCAGAACCTCTTCGCCGCAGAGGATAAAGATTTCGCAAAAAATCTTTACTTTTCGGAAGAAATTTCCCAAATCCCCTCGACGGTTTTTCCTTTTTCTGCTATACTGGAAACCAATATATGGAAGGCTCCCGCAAAGGAGGCGGCGTTTCTCCTCCGGCACGGCAGCGGAAAGCCCTTTTGAGGGACTTTGACGTAAGGGCGGGCGATGGAAACGGAAAGGTAAAAGGTGAATATGGACCACTCTCAGCTGAACGCATTGGATTTGATGATCATCGGCCTCTATCTGGTCACGATGGTTTCCGTGGGCATCTACTTCGTCCGCCGCATCAAGGACACCGGGGATTACTACGTGGCGGGCCGGTCCCTGGGCCCCCTGGTGATGATGGCCACGGTCTGCGCCACCATCATCGGCGGCAGCGGCCTGATGGGCCGGGCGGGCGTGGCCTACTCCAGCGGCTTCAAGGCGGTCATCACCGCCATACCCTATCTGCTGGGCATGTTCCTCTTCTCCGGCGTCTCCGGGCGGATCTCCGACGTGGGCATGAAATACGACGTGACGTCCATCCCGGACCTCTTCTCCCGCCGCTTCGGCAGGACGGCGAAAATCCTGCTGGCGGCGCTGGTGGCCTTCACCATGATGGGCACCGTGGCCTCCCAGGTGACGGCCACCGCCACCATCATCAACATGCTGGGGGGTCAGGTGGGCCTGTCCTATGAGGCGGGAGCGCTGATCGCCTGCGTGGTCTTCATGATCTACACGGCCTCCTCCGGCCTGTTCGGCGTGGTCTATACCGACGTACTGCACCGTCCCAGGGGGCAGGGCCTTCTGATACCGCTCAATGGGCCGGACCTTGCAGTCCCGCTGGACGGCGCACTTCC
>CAQVQZ010000057.1 GCA_948902155.1 uncultured Oscillibacter sp. | reverse complement strand
CGGTCCGCCAGTCCCCCGGTGGCCACTACCCGGCCGTCCTCCGTGATCAGAACTAGCTCGAAGGGGAGGCCGCTCCAGTTCCGCCGGAAGTCCAGGGCCGTTTCCTCCCCCATGATGAAGAGGGCGGTGGAGAGGGCGTCGCACATCATGCCGGAAAGGCCGGAGCCCTCTCCGCAGTCCGCCACCACGGTGACGGAGGCCAGCCCGCTGTCCGCCGGGTATCCGGTAGCGGGGTCGAGGATGTGGTGATAGCGTTTCCCGTTTTCCTCAAAATACCGCTGGTAGCCCCCGGAGGTGACGGCAAAGGAATCCTCCAGCTCCAGCACCCCGGCGAAGGCGTTGGGCTCATCGGTCCGCTTTGGGTCCTGGATGCCCACCCGCCAGGGGGCGCCGCCGGGCCGGGTGCCGTAGGCCAGGACGTTGCCCCCCAGGTTGATGTTGGCCCGGGGAACCTCGTACTCCTGGAGGACCTGCACAATTTTGTCCGCGGCGTAGCCCTTGGCGATGGCCCCCAGGTCGATGGACTGCCCCGGTCCCAGGGCCACGCCTTCCGGCGTCTGCTGGAGGGAGAAGCCGTTCACCAGTTTCAAAAGCCCGCTGATTTCCTCCTGGGAGGGGACCCGGAAGTGGTCCTCCGTAAAGCCCCAGGCGGAGGCCAGCGGAGCAATGGCGATGTTGAAAGCGCCGCCTGTTGTAAATTGATAATAGGCGGCGGCGTCCAAGAGGACGCCGAGGTCCTCCCCCACCTCCAGGACCGCTCCCCCGGCGGCGTTGAGCCGGGAGACCTCGCTGTCCGGGTCCGTCCGGGAGAGCTTGGCCTCCAGGTCCCGGATGGTATCCTCGCAGGCGTAGGCGGCGGCGGGGGAACGTTCCCCGTAGGTGGTGATGAGCATGGCGGTGTCCATGGCGATGACCTGGATGCTCTCCTGGGCCTCGTCCGGGTCCACGGACCCGCCGCAGCCGGTGAGGAGCAGGGCCAGCAGTAAAACATATGCGGTAAGACGTTTCATAGCAATCCTCTTGTCTGGTTGTGATTCCTATAGTATAGCACGCCCCGGGCCGCATCTCAACGGGAAACAGGAGATTGGGCGAAAAAATAAAAAACCTGGCAGGAAGGGCCTTGCAAAAGAGGAAAAAGTCTGCTATACTATTTAAGCGTGTCGGCGGAGGTGTGTTCCGCCGGGCATTTTGAAAAGAAAAAACACCTTGGAGGTCTTGATAAATGGCAAAGAATCCGAACGGAAAGTCTATGAAGCGGGACAATTCCCTGTACGGCGCCACGATTTTTTTCCTTGCGGCCTGCCTGGCGGAGTTCTATCTGCTGGCCCTGCGCAAATACTACATCCACGGCGATGTGTCGACGGAAGTTCTGATCTGGTATGACCGTCTGCTGATCTTCGCGGGCCTGGGCGCGGTGGTGCTGGTCGTGGGCGTGGTGCTGAGCGTCCTGTGGAAGGCGGACAAGCGCAAGCGCCTGACCGGCTGGTGCCTGACGGCCACCGGCCTCTTCTTCGGCGCGGGGAGCCTGCTGGTCCGGACGTATGTGGAGCCCGCCGTGATGCTGCTGAGCGTCGTGGTGCCGGTGGTGATGGTCCTCAGCGTTCTGTGGGCTTTCTACGAGCGGGAGTGCTCCCTGTCCCTGACGATTTTGAGCATTTCCCTGGTGGTGCTGTGGGTGTGCCGCCGCCTGTTCAGCAGCCTGACCCTGGGAATGCCCGTGAAGGTCCTCTCCGTGGTCTATATCCTTCTCCTGGCCGGTCTGTGCTACCTGGCGAAGAACGGCAAGCTGGACAAATTCCTCTCTCCCGACGCGGACCTCCTGCCGCTCTATGTGTCCTGCGGCCTGTCCGCCGCGGGCATCGTGCTGGGCCTGTTCAGCGCCACGGTGGCGTATTACGCCATGTGGGCCCTGGGCATCGTCCTCTTCGCCCTGGCGGTGTATTACACGGTGAAGCAGCTGTAAACGAAATGCCGATAAAAGCCTCCGTCCTTTTGGACGGAGGCTTTTTCACGCACAATTTCAATTCTCCCGAAACTCCCCCAGCCGGATATCCATCCCGATCTCAAAGGCCCGGTCCCAGGGGAAGCGGTAATTCTCCAAGGCCACGCCGCCCCAGTGCCGCTCTTCGGCCCCCCCACCGGCGGAGACGGCGGAGAGGAAGGAACTCTTCTCCAGATTGCGGATGACCGGCCCCGTCTCCTTCTTCATCCCCTTCTCCAAACGGCGGAGCAGGTCCTCCCGGTCCAGCTCCGGGTCCCAGAAGTTGTCGGCGCGGCCGTTCAGGGGGGGGGCGATATAGCCCAGCAGATCATACCGCACCACGCCCTTGTAGCAGAAATCCTTGAGCACGCTGTCCGCCAGCGTCCTGGCCCAGGCCCGGTCCATGGAATCGGAGTTCTCCCTGTTCCTCAAAACGGCGTACCGGGCCACGCCATGGCTCAAAGCGGTCCCGGTGACGATGGCCATGTCCAGCATCCCGGAGTAGGCCAGGAGCCAGCCCAGTTCCGCCTCCCTGGTCAGGCCCTGGTGGAAGTCCCGCCCATAGCCCAGATTGCCGGCGTCGATGAGCACCGTGGGCAGTCCGTCCCGCCGGTTGTCCCCGAGATTCGCAACCACCTGCTTCCAATAACCGGCGGCGCGCTCTTGTTCGTCGGGAAAGGTCAGCACCTGGATGTTGAACTCCTCGCCGCTGTTCCAGGGGACTTCTGTCAGGCCGAAAAATTCCAGATGTTCCGCCATGATCTCCGTCAGGGGCTGGAAGTCGTACTCACAGGCGGGCTCGCCCTCCGTGCCCCCGGTGTAGGCGACGGAAACATCCGCCCCCGCCCAGTCCGTCTCGTCCAGGTACAGCCGCGCCACAGCCTTGAAGGCCAGATCATCCACCCCGGAGAGAATCCAGTCCCATTTCCCCCCGTCCTCCCCGGACCGCAGCCCCTGCCGGAGGAAAGCGATTTCATTCTTCTGGATGCAGTCCTCAAAAGAGGAATCGTCGATGCCGATCAAAAGCCGGAAATTCTCATACCCCGGCTGGGCCAGCGTGTCCTGCACCACATAGGAGAGCACCATCTTCCGCTCCCGGGAGCGCAGGCTCCGGAGGGCGGCTTCATAGGTTCCCTCCGCCTTGGCCCGGGCCCGGAGGTCCTCTCCGTCAGGCCCCCACCAGTAACTCTCGCCGATGTCCTCCAGGTTCAGGGCCTCTCCCTCCAGCGTCCGCCGGGGCAGGGAACCGAAGTCCCGGATCGCGGCGTATTCCTCCAGGTTCCCCCCCTCATAGCCCACGGTAGGGGCCAGTCGCATGACGGAATCCAGCAGCCAGACCACGTTTTTCCCGTCGGCGGAGAGGGCCGTCAAAAGCTCCTCCAGCATAGCGTTCACGGTCCCGCCGCCGGGAAGCTCGTACCCCGTCATGGACCGGGAGCTCACCAGCCCCCCGGAGAGCAGCTGGTCCAGGGAGAGGATGTAGCGGTCGCACCCCGCCGCCTCCTGTTCCAGCACCCATTGACAAAGCCGCTCCATGTCCCCGTGCTGGGTCCCGTTCTCGTTCAGCGGCTGACGGTCCAGCGCCGTCCGGTACAAATCCCTCTCCGGCATTTCCAGGGCGTACCCCAGGGACTCCGCCAGATAGACCACCCGCTCCACGTTGTCCGGCCGGTCGTCCAGGGGCACGTAAGCGATGGTCTTCCCCGGCTCGGACGCGGCGGGTTCCGGATAAGGCAGCGGCTCCGTCCTTCCGGGCGCGCATCCCCCTAGTAGCGCCAAAGCTAAAAACAACGCAAAAACCTGTTTTTTCATAACCACTCCACTTCGATTCAGGCATGAGATAGGAGATAGGAGATAAGGGAATCGGAACATCTCCGATCTCCTATCTTCTATCTCCTATCTGACTCAGATTCCTAAGTTCAGGCCGCCGGTGATGCTGTCCATGGCCTTGTCCATGGCGTCCCCGGCCTGGCGCAGGGCCTCGTTGACGGCGGAGACCACCAGGTCCTGAAGCATCTCCACGTCCTCGGGGTCCACGGCCTCGGGCTTGATGGTGAGGCTCACCAGTTCCTTCTTGCCGCTGGCCACGGCCTCCACCGCGCCGCCGCCTACGCTGGCGGTGAAGCTGCGGTTTTCCACCTCCGTCTGGGCGGCGTTCATAGCCTCCTGCATCTGGGCGATTTTCTGCTGGACCTCGGCCTGGCGCTGTGCGCCGGTGGCCTTCATACTGCCGCTGTTGAATCCGCGGCGGGCGCTGTAACCCATGTCGATCTCTCCTTTATTTGATTTCGATGTTGTCAAACTGCCGACTGAACCGCAGCAGATTTTTCATGTTTTCCTCCGGCGCGGCCTGGGGCGGCTCCCCGGTCTGGAGGATCATCCGCACCGGAACCCCGGCAAGGGCCTCCGCCTCCTGGGCCAGGACCTCCCGGACCCGGTCGTTGTCGAGACGGCCCATGGTGAGCTGGTCCGGGGCGTAGACGGTGAGCAGGTCGCCCTCCAGCACGCCGGAGCACATGCCCAGGAAGGGCCGGTACATGGGCGGCAGACGCCCCTTGCAGTTTTCCGTCAAGGTCCTCCACCACCCGCCGTCCACGGCCTTTGCGGCCCCGGCGGGCCTCCCCGCGGTCTCCGCCGGAACAGCAATTGCCGCCGGTTCTGGGGAAACGGGTTCCGGCCTGGCAGGCGGCGCGTCTTCGGGAATGTCATAGACCCGCTGGCCCGGCTCGTCCATCATGGGCGGCTCTTCGGGCAGGGGCGGTTCCTCCGGCAGAGGCGGCTCGTCCCAGGGTGGCGGGTCGGATTTTGCCGCCGGGGCCTCTTCCCAGGGTGGCGGGTCCAGGACTGCCTTCTTGTTTTCCGGCGCGGCGGGGGGTGCCGCCGGAGGGGGCGGAACGGCCCGCAGTTCGGCCCGTGCGGACTGGTTGTCCTCCAGGCGGCGGATGCGGGTTTCCAGGGCGGTCAGGTCGCCGGAGAGGCTTTCGTCGCACAGCCGGAGCAGGCACAGCTCCGTGTCCAGCCTCCGGTTGGCGCTGGCGTAAAGGTCCGCCGAGGCCCCTTGGAGGGTGGAGGCGATGTGAAGGAAGCGGCTGGCGGAACCCTTCTGCCCCAGGCGGTCCAGGGCGGCGGCGTCGAAGCCGCCGGAGAGCAGGGCCGCGCCTCCCTCCGGGGCGGTCTTTCGCAGGAGCAGGTCCCTGGTGAGGGTGGAGAGCTCCGAGAGCACCGCCCCCATGTCCTTGCCGCCCTGATAGAGCCGGTCCAGCAGCAGCAGAGCGCCCTGGGCGTCCCGGCTTAGAATCAGCTCCATCATCTGGGCGGTCTGCAAATTGCCCGCCAGGCCCAGCACGTCCAGCACGGCGGCGGCGTCAATGGTCCCCCCGGCGGCGGCACACTGGTCCAATAAGCTGAGCCCGTCCCGCAAAGCCCCGTCGGCCAGTCTGCTCAAGAGCTCCGCGCCGTCCGGCGTCAGGCCGATGCCCTCCTGCCCCGCCACATAAGAGAGCCTGTCCGCCACGTCCTTGGGCTGGATGCGCCGGAAGGAGAAGCGCTGACAGCGGGATAAGATCGTCGCCGGGACCTTGTGCAGCTCCGTCGTGGCAAGAATGAACATCAGGTGCTCCGGCGGCTCCTCCAGAATCTTCAGCAGGGCGTTGAAGGCGGCGGTGGAGAGCATGTGGACCTCGTCCACGATGTAGACCCGCATGCGCACGTTGGCGGGGGAGTAGATGGCTTCGTCCCGCAGGGCCCGGACCTGGTCCACGCCGTTATTGGACGCCGCATCCAGCTCCAAAACGTCCAGAAAACTGCCGTTTTCGATGCCCAAACAGGAGGAACATTGCCCGCAGGGGTCGCCGTTCACGGGATGTTCACAATTGACCGCCTTGGCCAAAATTTTGGCGCAGGTGGTCTTGCCGGTGCCGCGGGTGCCGGTGAAAAGGTAGGCGTGGGAGATCCGGCCCTCGGCTACCTGGCGGCGGAGGGTCTCCGTGACATGGGCCTGTCCGATGACGTCGGCAAAGGTCTTCGGCCTCCATTTTCGATAGAGCGCCTGATACACGGCGCACCCCTCCTTTCCTTCCGCCGGGGCCTGGTTCCGTGAGCCCGCGCACGTGTATTTTGGAAATTTTTGCCGACGGCGGCGCAAATCATGGCTGCCTTGCGTCCGACAAAAGTTTACTTGGAAATTTGCATACTTGGTTTTTGTGAACAGAGGCAAGTCTCCGCCGGGAAATTTCCGGGGCCGGGAAAACGACCTGCCGGAACTGCGTCCGGACCCGTTCCCGGCATCCCATAGAGGAGGCTCCGTGGGAGCGGGGGACGGGAAACATATGCCTCCAAACCGGGATTTTGGGTAGGTCGGATTTCGGCGGGTTTCGGAGGAAGACAGCCTGTTCCGGTTGGAAAATGGGCGGATTTTCGTAAAAAGCGCCCGAGTTCAGGAAGCGTTCACAAATCGGAGGATTTCCAAAAAATAGAGTCCTCCGCGGGAAGCTGCGGAGCCGGTTGCCTCGCGGCACATGGAACATCCCGCTTAATGCTGCTCGGTTCCCCGCCTGACATGGTTCGCGGGCATCCATTGCGCGAGACCGGCTCCGCAGCTTCCCACGGAGGACTATGTTTGCTATTCTACTATATTCTTTCCCAAATGGCAACAGAAAATTTGCGGGGCGGGGGAAAAAGATGGGGGAGCGTGAGGGACTTCGTCTTGCTGATCTCATGCAAAATTAGTTTGATGGATTTTGGGAGGCACGAAAAATAACGATGTTATGCGGTTAAGAAAAGCTGCACTTGCCCCCTTTGGGTGTTGCGGTGTGGTACCAAGAGATGGAGGCTTTCCCTCTCCAGATGTTGCGGCGGAGTATCGAGAGACAGAGGAGGGGGCTTTCTTCAAGCGCTCTGCGGCGCAGTGTCGAAAGGAGAAAACCCGCAGTCAGCGCCTCCGGCGGCGACGCCCCCTTTGCGAAGGGGCCAAGACGATGGTGCGCCGGACCAAATGACATCGCCTTTTTGGGGGGAGTTTTTACCTCCCGCCCAAGATAGGGAATTTTCTGACCAAACGCAAAAGAAGCAACCTACAGATTTATAGGATTAATAGAAAAATTCACAAAAAAATCCAAAAAATCCGAAATTTTCTATTGGCTTTCTGGAAAAATTATGATACAATCTCTCCCATCAAAAACGAAAAGGAAGGAAGTGCGCTATTTTGGAGGATTACTCGTTTTCTGTTTTCCCAAATGAAAACTTTTTGGACCTGCGCCTCTACCAATACGGCTGGGAACAGTGCTCCCCCCTGCACTCCTTCGGCCCCTTCGTGCGGAACCACTACCTGTTTCACTACGTGATCTCCGGGAAGGGGAGCATGGACTGGACGGATCAGGACGGCGTCCGGCGGGAGTACCGCCTGAAGGCGGACCAGGGCTTCCTCATCAGCCCCGGCCAGGTCAGCACCTATTCCGCCGACGAAAAGGACCCATGGAAATACGTCTGGCTGGAGTTCGACGGCCTCCGGGTGACGGAGTACGTGGAGAGCGCCGGGCTCAGCTTCGACCAGCCCATCTATACCCCCCAAAACCCCGTCCAGGGCCAGGCCATGCGGGATATCATGCTCTATATCGCCGACCACTCCGATGCGTCCAGCCTCCATTTGATCGGCTATCTCTTCCTGTTCCTGGATAAGCTGATCCAGACCTCCTCCACCCGCCGTCCCCTCCGGGGCGTCCAGCTGAAGGACTTCTATATCCAGGAAGCCGTGACCTATATGGAAAAGAACTTCCACCGGGACCTGTCGGTGGAGGAACTGGCCGGGGTATGCAAGCTGAACCGGAGCTATTTCAGCAAGCTTTTCAAGGACAACATGGGCTGTCCGCCCCAGGAGTTTCTGATCCGCCTGCGGCTGTCCAAGGCGGCGGACATGATGAAGGCCACAAGCCAGTCCATTGGAGGCATCGCGGTCCGCTGCGGCTACCCGAACCAGCTCCATTTTTCCAGGGCCTTCAAAAAGCGCTACGGCGTGTCCCCTCGGGAGTGGCGGAATCAGAACCAGATTCACGCCCAGCAGTGAGAAGGGGCTTGCCGGGAGCCGTGCGATGAATGAAAAATACCCTCCGCTATCGCTTGTGGCGATGGCGGAGGGTGTTTTTTTGAAGGCCATACTGCGGAGGAAATCCTTATGCAGCGACTAAGGCGATGGTGTACGGAACCGAATGCCGTTGTTTTAAAAGAAAGCCCCTGCGGCAATCCCCACCCGCCTCCGGCGGGAGCCCCTTTCCAAAGGGGCCTTTTTTATTAAAAAGAGGAACCGTTCGGGCGGGGGCACGGACTCCGGTGGTTGAAGGAGAAACGGGCGATTGATCATCGCCCCTACATTTGCCATTCTACCGGCAAAACGTCCGATTATGCACCATCTATCGATGGTTCCATCGCTGTAGGGGCGGCTATTAGCCGCCCGCGCCCTCATCCTCCAGGTCTGCGGGGAACCGAGAAACCCAATTCAAAACAAATACGCCCCCACCCCCGCCGCCAGGACGCCCGCCAGAATACTCTGCGTCAGCTTCCCCAGCAAGCAGTTTCTCAACCGCAAGCCGCTCCCCTCCAGCACCGCCGCGGTCTGGCTGAGGATGGACAGCCCGCCCCAGGCCGCGCAGACCGAGGCCAGGACGAACCCCGTCCGGTCCGCCGTCAGCAGGGGCGTCACGGAAAACAGCTCCAGAAAGCCCACCAGCCCCGTCCCCAGCGTTCCGTCGAGATTTGCCAGAGGGCTGGCCAGGACATAGAAGAAAATCACGAAGCCGCAGACGGCCAGCATGCTGCCGCAGGCGCTCCGGACGCCCTCCACAAAGGCGGCGGGCAGAGAGCGCTCCGGCGAAAGGATGGGGACCGCCGGGCGGCGGGAGGACGGGCGCGTACGGCCCCGGAAGAAAAAGCCCGTCAGCAGTGCGGACAGCAGGTGGATGAGCCACAGGTAGACCCCGATCCGGGGACTGCCGAAAACCCCGCCCCCCAGGACGCTGACGAGGAACACCGGATTGGAATTGTTGCAGAAGCCCAGCAGCCGTTCCGCTTCCTCCGCCGTCAGCAGACCCGCTTTATGCAGCTCCGCCGCCGTCCGCGCGCCGATGGGGTAGCCCCCCACCAGCCCCAGCAGCAAGGCGGACCCGGCGGGGCCCGGCAGACGGTAGAGGTTCATCAATCCCGCCAGGCGGGGCGCAGCCCACTGGCCGAAGCCCATGGACACCAGCATGGTGGACGCCGCCATGAAGGGGAACAGGGCGGGAATCACCGACCGGCCGCACAGGCGCAGTCCAGCCGCCGCCGCTTCCCGGACCTGGGCCGCGTCCGCCAGAAACCAGAGCATCAGGCCGCAGAGGGCCAGGCAGGCGGCGGTCTTGCCATGTTGCTTCATTTCCATCACCAGGGAATTTTTATGCGGCGGGAAAGGCATTCATGCCGGGAGGCCGCGGCGCATAGAAATTTCATGAGGTGAGGCTTATGGAACGAAATCGGCGGGACGGCGGCGTGCTGGGCAGCGTGGCGGAGCTGTTCGACCTTCCGGCGGACGTCATCGCGGGACTGCCCCGGCTGGAGATGGTAGGGGGGCGGCAGCTGTATCTGGAGCACCACACCGGCCTCCTGGCCTACACGGAAAATCAAATCGACGCGAATACCTCCGCCGGGGTCCTCCGGGTCCGGGGGGAGCGGCTGACGCTGCTGGCCATGACGGCGGGGGAGCTGCGCATCGGCGGGAAAATCGAGTCGTTGGAATGGGTGGGATCGTCATGAAAGGAATCGTCAACCATCTCCGGGGCCAGGTCCGCATCCGGGCGGAGTGCGCCTTTCCGGAGCGGGTGCTGAACCTCTGCGGGGCGCAGGACCTGGCCTTCTGGGATTTGGAGTGGGAGTCCCCCACCGCCTTCACCTGCCGTCTGTCCCGGCGGGATTGGAAGATCCTCCAGGAGGCGGGGCGGAATTTAGACTGCAATTTTGAGCTGGTGAAGCTGGAGGGCGCGCCCTATATGCTGCTCCGCCTCCGGCACCGGCAGGCGCTGGCCATGGGGCTGCTGGCCTGCGGGCTGGCGCTGTTTCTGGGGTCCTTTTTCATCTGGGACTTTCAGGTGGAGGGCAACGAGACGGTGCCCACGGAGCGCATCCTCCGGGCCCTGGAGAAAAACGGCGTGGGGCTGGGGACCTTCGGCCTCTCCCTGGACGGGGAGGACATCCGGAACCACGTGCTGCTGGACGTGCCCGAGCTGTGCTGGATCGCCGTCAACGTCTCCGGGTGCCGGGCCAACGTCCAGGTCCGGGAGCGGACGCCGCCGCCGGAGATGATCGACCGCCGTGTCCCCGCCAACCTGGTGGCCCGCCGGGCGGGGCTGGTGCTCAAGGTCCAGACCATCGGCGGCGTGGCCTGCGTGGTGCCGGGGAGCGCCGTGACGGAGGGGCAGATTTTAATTTCCGGCGTGGAGGACACGGACACCGTGGGGGCCAGGGTCCTGGCGGGCATGGGGAAGGTGGAGGCCCGGACCTGGTATCATCTCACCGCCTCCATGCCCCTGACGGGGATGGAAAAGCGCTATACCGGGCGGGAGAAAACCGGGGTCTCCCTGATCTTTGGGACCCGGCGGATAAAATTCTTCTCAAACAGTAGCATTGAAGGGGCGGAATATGATAAAATAACCAGCAGACGCCCCTGGTCCCTGCTGGGCGTGCCCCTGCCGGTGACGCTGGTCACGGAGACCTGGCGCTTTTATGAGCCGGTGCCCGTCTCCCGGAGCGCGGCCGAGACGGAACAGGCCGCCGGGGCCATCCTGTCCGCTCAGCTCCGGGAAATGGTGGAGCCCTACGGAGAGGTGGTTTCCACCCTGTGCTCCTCCCGGCAGAAGGGGGACGTGCTGGCGATCACCCTGTCGGCGGAGTGCCGGGAGGAGATCGGGGAATCCGTTCCCCTCTATACGGAAGAAGAAACGGACGGCTGACCGTCCGCGCAATATGGGAGTGAAGTCTTTGGAACAGAGAATCAGCATCGAGCGGCTGGAACAGGCCGTCAACATTTTCGGGTCCTTCGACGAAAACATCCGTCTGCTGGAGCAGGAGTTTTCCGTCGCCGTCGTCAACCGGGACAGCGAGCTCCGGGTGGAGGGCGGGGCGGAAAACGTCATGCTGGCCTGCAAGGCCATCCAGGCCCTGCTGACCCTCTCCAGCCGGGGGGAGGCCATCGGGGAGCAGAACGTCCGCTATGTCATCAGCATGGTCCGGGCGGGAAAGGAGGAGAAGATCGCCGAGCTGGCCGGCGACGTCCTCTGCATCTCCGCCAAGGGCCGGCCCATCAAGCCCAAGACCAT
>CAQVQZ010000056.1 GCA_948902155.1 uncultured Oscillibacter sp. | reverse complement strand
AGCAGCTCCTTGGCGAAGGCGTTCAGCGCCGCGTTGGCGGCGGCCACCTGGGCCAGGATGTCGGGACAGTAGGCGCTGCGCTCCACCATGCCCCGGATGCCCCGAATCTGACCCTCCACCCGGTTCAGGCGGTTCACCAGCCGCTTGTATTCTTCCTCGGTGCGCTCTTTCGTTTTGCAGACGCACGTCTCTTCCATGCCGGACGCCTCCCCTCACAGATACCCCCTCGGGGTATAATTTATTATATACCCACCGGGGGTATTTGTCAAGAGGGAATTTTTCATGAACAACCCATGACCTTGCCCCAAATTCCGCCGCGATTTCCCTGATTCCCCGAAAAACGCCCCCATTCCGCCCAAAATCCCCCAAACTCCAAACCGCCCTTTTTACACGAAACCGGTTTTTCTCCCCAAAAACAAAATACCCCCCACAAAAAAAGAACCCGGCACAGGGAAGTTTCCCCATGCCGGAAGTCTTTATGAGCGCGGCGCGCAAAAATAAGCTTTTGACTCAACCGCAACGCAAATGCTTATTCCTTTCTCAGGACCACCATACCGGGCCCCTTCCAGATGCTTCCCGGCGGCACCGTACCCCGGACGGAGGAGAGGGGGTAGACGCTGGCGTTCCGCCCAATGACGGTCCCCGGATTCAGGACGCTGTTGCAACCCACCTCCACGCAGTCGCCCAGAATCGCGCCGAACTTTTTCCGGCCCGTTTCGATGGTCTCGCCGCCGTTGCGGACGGCCACCAGAGTCTTGTCGGATTTGACGTTGGAAGTTATGGAACCGGCCCCCATATGGGCCTTATAGCCCAGAATGGAGTCGCCGACGTAGTTATAATGGGGCGTCTGCACGTTGTCGAAGAGGATGACGTTTTTCAGCTCCACGGAGTTGCCCACGACGCAGCGGGCCCCCACCAAAGCGCTGCCCCGGATGAAGGCGCAGTGCCGGACTTCCGTCTCCGGACCGATGATGCAGGGTTCCCCCAAGAAGGCCGTCGGGGCGATTTGCGCGGTCTTATGGACCCAGACGTGGGGGGAAATTTCCTGGTATTCCAAGGGGTCCAGGGCAGGGCCCAGGGTGAGGATGAGGTCCTTGATGCCGTCCAGGGCTTCCCAGGGCGCGCTGAAACCGCTGAGGTAATCCCCGGCCAGGGTATGGGAGAGGTCCAGCAGGGCGGGAATGGTCAGATTCATAGCTTGCCTCCTGAAATCCGCGCGTGCGCGGTGATGGAATCTGCGGTTTTCCTATTATATACCTGTCGGAGCGGGCGCGCAAGGCAGAGGGATGAATTTACGGATGGTTCATATTTGGGGTGGGGAATGGGGGGCATAGGAGAAAAGCTTTTCTGAGCCGAATGACTTTGCCGCCTCCCCCGCCCCCGCGATTTTCCCGAAACAGGTTGAGCCCAACCGGATTCTGTGCTAAAATCGAATCCATCAACCGGCGTTCCCCCCCAGCGCAGAACCCGCCGGAACCACCCGACAGGAGGCGTCCCCCCATGGACAAGCTGACCCTTCTTAAACAGTATTTCGGACACAGCGGCTTCCGCCCCGGACAGGAGCCGCTGGTGGACGCCCTCCTGGCGGGCCGGGACGTCCTGGGCGTCATGCCCACCGGGGCGGGGAAGTCCGTGTGCTACCAGCTCCCGGCCCTGCTCCTGCCGGGGATGGCCCTGGTCATCTCCCCCCTCATCTCCCTGATGAAGGACCAGGTGTCCGCCCTGGCCCAGGCGGGGGTCCCCGCCGCTTTCCTCAATTCTTCTCTCGATGCGGAGTCCTACCGGGAGGTCTACCGCCAGATTCGCCGGGGGGACTGCAAGCTCCTCTACGTCGCGCCGGAGCGCCTCCAGGCCGAGAGCTTCCGGCGGCTGATGGAGGAGATGCCCATCGCCCTGATCGCGGTGGACGAGGCCCACTGCGTCTCCCAATGGGGCCAGGACTTCCGTCCCAGCTACCTGGGCATTGCGGAGCTGGTGGCGTCCCTGCCCGCCCGGCCCGTGGTGGGGGCCTTCACCGCCACGGCCACGGCGGCGGTGCGGCAGGACATCGAGGCGTTGCTCCAATTGCGGGACCCCCTTCGAATCACCACGGGCTTTGACCGGCCCAATCTCTTTTTCGACGTGGTGCGCACAAAGGATAAGGACCTCTGGCTCAGCCGCTTCCTGGCCCAGAGGCCGGAACAGAGCGGCATCGTCTACTGCTCCACCCGGAAGACGGTGGACGCGGTGACGGCCTCCCTCCTGGCCCAGGGGGTCCCCGCCGCCCGCTATCACGCCGGGATGGAGGACGAGGAGCGCCGCCGGAGCCAGGAGGGCTTCGTCTACGACCAGGTGAGGGTCATGGTGGCCACCAACGCCTTCGGCATGGGCATCGACAAGTCCAACGTCGGCTTCGTGGTCCATTACAATATGCCCAAAGACCTGGAGAGCTACTATCAGGAGGCGGGCCGGGCGGGCCGGGACGGCAGTCCCGCCCAGTGCGTCCTTCTCTTCGCCCCCGGCGACGTGCAGACGGCCAAATACCTGATTCTGAACTCCCAGGAGAACCAGGAGGAGCGCCACGTGGACCGGGACCTGGAGCGCCTGGACCGGATGGTGCGCTACTGCAAGACCACGGACTGCTACCGGGCGGACATGCTGGACTACTTCGGCGAAATCCACGGCGGGAGCTGCGGGAACTGCGGCAACTGCGCCGGGGCCTTCACCGAGCGGGACATCACCGTGGAGGCCCAGAAAATCCTCTCGGCGGTGGCCCGGGTGGAGAAGCGCTATGCCTACGGCCTGGGGGCCGCGGCGATCATCAAGCTTCTCCGGGGCAGCCGGGACAAGCGGGTCCTCCAGCTGGGGCTGGACCAGCTTCCCACCTACGGCATCATGAAGGGCACGGCCCAGCAGACGGTCCAGCGGTACATCGACCATCTGATTGAGCAGGGCTTCCTGGCGGCCAGCGGCGGGGAGTACCCCGTCCTGCGGCTGACTCCCCAGGCGGGAGACGTGCTCTTCCGGGGCAAGCAGGTCCTCTTCCGGGAGCGGACTGTCCCGGAGGAACCAGGCCCCTCCCAAAAACCGTCCGCCGCGCGGACGGCCGCGCCGGTCTCCCAGGCGGAGGAAGACGGCCTGCTGGCGGCGTTGAAGACCCTCCGCTTCCGCCTGGCCCAGGAGGCGGGGGTGCCCGCCTATATCATTTTCTCCAACGCCACGCTGTCAGACATGGCCTCCCTCCGCCCGCTGAACATGGAGGAGTTTTTGCAGGTCTCCGGCGTGGGCAGGGTGAAGGCGGAGCGCTACGGCCAGGCCTTCCTGCAAGCCATTCAGGACTGGCGGGCGGGTATTTCTCCTTAAAAAACTGCAAAGACCCCGCCGTTGGAAACGGCGGGGCCTTTTTTGCCGCTCACGCGGAGCGGATCACGTCCCAGTTCTTCATGAAATACTCCACGCCGGAGTACAGCGTCGTCAGCGTGATCACCCAGCCGCACACCGGGTCGATCCAGGTGAAATACCAGGCGGGCAGGGCGGTGAAGGCGTTGGGGTCTGTGTGGAACGCAATGGTGGGGCCCATCAGCAGCATCAAAATCAGGCACGCCATCGTCGAGGCCGTCTTCACCTTTCCGGACCAGCCGGCGGCGATGACCCGCCCGTTGTCCGAGGCCACCATCCGCAGGCCGCTGACGGCAAACTCCCGGGTGATGACGATCATCAGCATCCAGGCGGGCATCCGCCCGCACTCCACAAACCACAGCATGGCGGCGACCACCAGAATCTTGTCCGCCAAGGGGTCGGCGAACTTGCCGAAGTCCGTGACCAGGTTGTACTTCCGGGCAATCTTCCCGTCCAGCAGGTCCGTCAGGCTCGCCACAATGAAAATCGCCAGCGCCACGTAATCCGCGCCGGGGAAGCCCCAGTACAGCACCGCCATAAACACCGGCGTCAGGATGATGCGGAGCATCGTCAGTTTGTTGGGCAGATTCATAAATCTTCCTCCTCCGGATAGGCTTTGTCTTTCCAGTACCACCACTTTGTTTTTTCCGGGTCCCGGACCGCGTGGTCCGCGTAATACACCGCCGCCCGCCACACGTACAGGGCGCAGAGGTCCTCCTGATATCCCTTCAGGACGCATTCCCGGAGATACAGCTCCTCCGGGTCCTGGCCCCGGAGGTCCGCGACCTCTCGGACGCCCAGGGATTCCATCACCGAGGCGATGCGGGGGCCCACGCCGGGAATTTCGGTCAGGGGGCTTTTCATACCCGCTCCCCGGTCAGCTCACCGTCCATGACTCCGGTGAGGCGGACCGTCACGAAGTCCCCCGGCTCCGGGCCGTCCTCCGCCGTGAACCAGACGCGCCCGTCGATCTCCGGGGACTCGGCGTAGCTCCGGCCGAAGTACATCTGGGCCTGGCCGTCGAAGCCTTCACAGAGGATTTCCCGCTCTTCGCCCAGGACGCTTTCGTTATATGCGTCGATAATGTCGGACTGCACGTCCACGGCGACCTCCGCCCGGCGGGCGGCTTCCTCCGCGTCCACGTGCTCCATCTGAGCCGCCCGGGTCCCGTCCTCCGGAGAGAAGGGGAACACCCCCGCCCGCTCGATCTTCTGCTCCCGGAGAAACTGGCACAGCTCCTCGAACTCCGCCTCTCCCTCGCCGGGAAGCCCGGCGATGAGGCTGGTCCGGAGGACCAGGCCAGGGATGCGCTCCCGGAGGGTCCGGAACAGCGACCGGATGGATTCCTTGGTATCCCGGCGGTTCATGGCTTTCAAAATGCCGTCGTTGCAATGCTGGATGGGGATGTCCAGGTAGGGCAGGATTTTCGGCTCCGAGGCGATAACCTCGATCAATTCCTCCGTGATCTCGTCCGGATAGAGGTAATGGAGGCGTATCCAATGGAAATCCAGCTTGCAGAGCTCCCGGAGCAGGGCGGCCAGCTGGTGCTCCCCGTTCAAATCCGTGCCGTAACGGGTGATGTCCTGGGCGATGACCAGCAGTTCCTTCACCCCGGCGGAGGCCAGCTCTGCGGCCTCGTCCAGCAGCTCGCCCATGGGGCGGCTCCGGTACTTCCCCCGGAGGGAGGGGATGACGCAGTAGGCGCAGTGGTTGTCGCAGCCCTCGGCAATGCGGAGGTAGGCGAACCAGGGAGGCGTGGAGAGGATGCGGGGGCCGTTCTGGGGGGCGGTGTGGATGTTCCCCAGGCGGCAGGGGCGGAGGCCCTGCTCCATGACCTCGGCCACGGCGGCGGCAATGTCGCCGTAGCTGCCGGTGCCCAGAACGCCGTCCACCTCCGGCAGCTCTTCCAGCACGTCGGCCTTGTAGCGCTGGGCCATGCAGCCGGTGACGAGGATTTTTTTCAGCTGTCCGGCCTGTTTCAGCTGGGAGAGGTCCAGGATGTGGCCGATGGCCTCCTCACAGGCGGAGGCCAGGAAGCCGCAGGTGTTGACCACGGCCACGTCGGCCCCGGCGGGGTCCGGGACGATCTCGTGGCCCGCAGACTGGACCAGGGACATCATCTGTTCGCAGTTCACCTGGTTCTTGGCGCAGCCCAGGGAGACGAAGGCGATTTTGTAGTTCATGGTTCCTCCTCCAGCGGGACGCCGCGCCACGTGGGGTCGTCGGTAACACCCAGCAGATAGTCTGTGGAAACGTGGAAATACTTCGCCAGAAGCACCAGCTTTTCAAAGGTGGTTTCTCTCGTTCCATTTTCCAGCGTGCAGATTGCTTTGTTGGAAAGTCCCACGACCTCCCCCAGCTGTTTTTGGCTGATGCCGGCCTGCTTGCGCAAGAGAGAAAGCCGTTCATCAAATAAAATGAATTTTTGCATAAAAACCCCTTGACATTTTACGATTAGTAGATTATCATAGAATCTACTAAAAGTAAATAGTTGAAAGGACAGCGTAACCATGCTTGATATTTTGAGTGCTCTCTATCGCGACGACCCACTTTCGCACCAGGCGATTTGCTGTTTGGACGACCCCAGGACTATAGAAGAGCGGCAGGTTGCCACTCAGCTCCGCGCGGTAAATGAAGAAGCTGCGGAAAAGCTGAAGCGCGGGATATGCGTCCTTGCGGACACACAGGCGGAGCAGTCTTTTTATACCGGCGTGCGGTTTGGGGCGCAGCTCATGATACAGCTTTTAGAAGAACTTCCATAGGGACTTTAATATTCTTCTTCAATTGCATTTCCCAGCCGCCCCCAAGCCGCCTTGACTTCTCCCCAGGAGAAGCCCCTGCGGAGCAGGGCGTTGGTCAGACGCCGTTTTTCCTTCTCGTCCGGGACTCCGCCCCGGAGCTTCTTCGTCAGAAACGCGTCGATCTGACTGCCGCCCTCCGGCAGTTCCTCCAGCGCGGCCTCCCACAGCTCCTTGGGCACGCCCTTTTCATAGAGCTTTTCCCGCACCCGCGCGGGGCCGTAGCCCATGCCGCCGTAGTGCCGGACCAGCGCGGCGGCGTAGGCCGCGTCGTCGATGGCCCCGATGGCCTCCAGCCACTCGGCGGCATAGTGGGCGTCCGCCTCGCTGGCTCCTTTTTCCCGGAGCTTCTTCTCCAGGTCCCGGCGGCTCATGGCCCGCTTGCCGATGAGGTCCGCTGCGGCGGCGCGGGTGCTGGAAACCCCGGCGGCTTCCTTCAGCCGCTCCAGGGCCTTCCCGTCCAGCTCGTCCCCCGCCCGGAGGCCGAAATCCAGCAGCTCCTGCTCCGTGATTTTCAGACAGGCCCCGTCCTCCAGAAAGACCAGGATGCGGCCCTTCTTGTGCCGGGAAGCCTCGACGCGCTCAATCCGCATCGCCGGAGTCGTCGAAGTCCTCGGCGCTGACGTCCACGGCCCGTCCGGCGGCCTTGGCGGCGGCGCGGGCCTGATTGCTCATGAGTTTATCAAAGTTCTTACGAATGTCCTCCTCCAGCTTGTCCCGGACCTCGGGGTTCTCCTGGAGGTAGCGCTTGGCGGCGTCCCGGCCCTGGCCGATGCGGGTCTCCCCCATGGAGAACCAGGAACCGGCCTTCTGCACCAGGTCCAGCTTCACGCCCAGGTCGATGAGCTCGCCCTCCCGGGCGATGCCCTCGCCGTACATGATATCGAACTCCGCCTCCCGGAAGGGGGGCGCCATTTTGTTCTTGACCACCTTGGCGCGGGTCCGGTTGCCGATGATCTCGCTGCCGTTTTTCAGGGCCTCCACCCGGCGCACGTCGATGCGGACGGAGGCGTAGAATTTCAGGGCCCGGCCGCCGGTGGTGACCTCCGGGTTGCCGTACATGACGCCCACCTTTTCCCGGAGCTGGTTGATGAAGATGACGATGGTGTTGGTCTTGCCGATGGCGCCGGTGAGCTTCCGCAGGGCCTGGCTCATGAGGCGGGCGTGGAGGCCCACGTAGCTGTCGCCCATCTCGCCCTCGATCTCGGCGCGAGGCACCAGCGCCGCCACGGAGTCCACCACGATCACGTCGATGGCCCCGGAGCGGACCAGGGCCTCGGTGATTTCCAGGGCCTGCTCACCGGTGTCCGGCTGGGAAATCAGCATGTCCTCCACCTTCACGCCCAGGGCGTGGGCATAGGTGGGGTCCAGGGCGTGCTCCGCGTCCACGAAGGCCACCTCGCCCCCCTGCTTCTGGGCCTCCGCCACCACATGGAGGGCCAGGGTGGTCTTGCCGGAGGACTCCGGCCCGTAAATCTCGATGATCCGCCCCTTGGGCAGGCCCCCGATGCCCAGGGCCACGTCCAGCGCCAGGGAGCCGGTGGGGATGTACTCCACGTTCATGGCGGTCCGGTCTCCCAGACGCATGATGGAGCCTTTGCCGTACATTTTTTCGATCTGGCTCATGGCGCTGTCGATGGCTTTTTTCTTATCCGCCGCCGGTGCGGCGGAAGGCAGGGGCGCTTTGTCCTTTGCCATGGAATGAACCTCCTGATAATTTTATAGGTAGTTTATAAAATAGAAATCAAATGTATTTTTACAGATCGTACGGCTCCCTGGGGATGATAACGGCGGCGATGATGTAGGCGATGATGCCGCTGACGCCCATGGCGGTGAACAGAATCCAGGCCAGCCGGACCAGGGTGGGGTCCAGGCCGAAATACTGGGCGATGCCGCCGCACACGCCGTCCACCATCTTTCCTTGGTCAATTTTATAAAGTCTTTTTTCCATCTCGCACACTCCTTTTTCAAATCTCCTGGTAGAGGGTACCCAACACCACTCGGGGTATTTTATGGTGGTCCTTGATGACCTGGAGGTCCCCAAAGCCCTGGGCCCGCATGAGACGCAGGACGCTGTCCGCCTGGCCGATACCGACCTCGAAGAACAGCCGCCCGCCAGGGCACAGCGCATCCCGCCAGTCCCGTGTGATGACCCGGTAAAAGTCCAGGCCGTCCTCGCCGCCGTCCAGGGCCAGATGGGGCTCGTAGTCCCGGACGGAAACTTCCAGGCCGGGGATGTCCCCGGTGGGGATATAGGGCGGGTTGCTGACGATGCACTGAAATTCTCCCAGGGACCGGGAGGGCTTTTCCAGCGCGTCCATCTGGACGGGGACCACCCGGCTGGAGAGGCCGTTCCGCCGGATGTTCTGGCGGCAGATTTTCAGGGCGCTGTCGTGGATTTCTCCCAGCACCACCTTGGCCTGGGGGGCCTGGGAGGCGATGGCCAGCCCGATGCACCCGCTTCCGGCGCAGAGGTCCAGGACCCGGCACTCCCCCAGGGTCTGGATGTAGGCGATGGCCTGATCGGCCAGGACCTCCGTGTCGGCGCGGGGGATGAGCACGTCCTGGGAGATGTCCAGGGGCAGGCCGTAGAACTCCCATTCGCCGATGAGGTAGGCCACCGGCTCCCCGGCCAGCCGCCGCCGGACCAGCCGCCGGACCCGCTCCTCCCGCTCCGGGGAGGCGTAAAGGCGGCTGTCCCGCGTCAGTTCCTCCCGGCTCTTGCCGGTGCCGAAGCAGACCAGCTCCCGGGCTTCCAGGGTGGAGGACTCGATGCCGGCCATGCGGAGCTGCTGGCGGACGTCCAGGTATAGGTCGTTGTAGGTTATGGCCATGGGGGGGCACCTCTCTTTTGGTTGGGGTGGGGATTTTGCGAAGGGGGAAAGCCGCTTCCCCTCACCAAGCGTCCTTCCCCTTCTCCGAGGGCAGCACCAGCTCCAGGGACCGGATGGCGCATTCGATCATCCCGTCGTCCGGCTCGTTGGTGGTGAAATTCTGCATCCATAGTCCCGGCGCGGTCAGAATCTGCGCCAGACGGCTCTCCTGTACGTGCCGCCCTACCCAGCGGTTAAACTCGTAGGTCACGCCCACCACCAGGGGCAGCAGCAGGAGATGCACCGCCGTTCTTAACCAGGCGTTGGTGATGGGCCAGACGCCGAACACCACGCTGGAAAACAAAATCGAAACGAAAATCACCACAAACAGGAAGCTCGTCCCGCAGCGGGGATGGTGCCGGGGCTGGATGCGGACGTTTTCCACCGTCAGCGGCAGCCCGGCCTCGTAGCAGAAGATGGTCTTGTGCTCCGCGCCGTGGTATTGGAAGACCCGGTAAATGTCCTTCTGCCGGGAACAGGCAATGAGGTAAATGAGGAAAATGGCGATTTTCAGAATGCCCTCCACCAGATTCCGTCCCCAGAGAGGGAATCCGGGGAAGAAGTGGAGGATGCCCCCCGTCAGCAGCGTCGGCAGGACCATGAACAAGAACACGGACATGCCCACGCCCAGCACCACGGCCAGGGCCACCACGGCGCTCTCCAGCTTCTTGCTGGACAGGTGCTTTTCCAGCCACAGCTCGAATTTGGAGGGCTTCGCGGCCTCCTCCTCGGGGTAGAAGTCGGCGGAGTACATCAGCGCCTTCACGCCGTTGACCATGGAGTCCAGGAAATTGACGGTCCCCCGAATCAGGGGCACGCCCAGGATGGGGAAGCGGTCCTTGATGAAGCGGAGTTCCTCCACCTTCTCCACCAGGGTCCCCTCCTGGTCCCGGACGACGATGGCCTGTTTTTCCGGTCCGCGCATCAGGATGCCTTCAATCAGCGCCTGTCCGCCGATGCTGGTGCGGAAGGCGCAGGATTTGCTTTTTTCGTCTGCCATGGGAGTTCCTTTCTGTCGCTTGGTATAGTATAGCATGGATTTACGGGAAAATCAAACGGTTGTTTGAGGCTGGGCGGCCCGCGCCCTATCCCCTCGCCGGCATCTTGATCGTCACCACCGCCCCGCCGCCGTCGGCGTTGCCGATGGTGAAGCTGCCGCCGTGCAGGCCGATGATCTCGTCGCAGACCGCCAGGCCGATGCCGCTGCCTCTGGCGCGGGAAGTCCCCTTGTAAAACTTCTGCTTCACAAACGGCAGCTCTTCCTCCGGAATCCCCGGACCGTAGTCCCGAATCCGGACCACCTGACTCCCGCCCTCCTGCTGAATGGAGGCGGAGATGCGCCGCCCCGCGCCGCCGTGCTTGGCGGCATTGTCCAGCACGTTGCAGAAAACCTGCTTCAGCCGCTCCGAGTCCCCCTGGATGGGGGGCAGGTCCCCGTCGCCGGGGTGGTACTCCAGGGCGATGCCGTCCTGGCGGAACAGCTCCTGATAGGTGAAAATGGCGTCCTCCAGCTCCGCCTGAAGGTCCACGTCCTCGATTTGGAGGGTGAAATGCCCGTCCTCCATCTTGGAGAACTCCAGCAGCTCCTCCACCATGTTGGACAGCCGCCGGGACTCGTTGACAATGACCCGGATGCCCCGGCGGAGCTGCTCGGGGTCGTCGGTGAGGCCGTCGTCCAGGATGGTCTCCCCCCAGCCGTTGATGGCGGTGAGGGGGGTCCGCAGCTCGTGGGAGACGGAGGAGATGAACTCGCTTTTCATTTTCTCGTTCTGGCTGATTTTCAGGGACATGTCGTTGATGTTGTCCACCAGCTCCCCCAGCTCGTCGGAGTATTTGTTTTCGATCCGGGTGCCGTAGCTCCCGGCGGAAATGCGCTTGGCGGCCTCGGTGACCACGGCCACGGGCTCCACCACGTTGTTGATGAACAGGAGATTGGAGATGACTACCATCAGCATGCACAGCAGCGCAATGAGGAAGATGGCCAGCACCGCCAGCATGACCTGCCGGTCCACCTCCCGCAGGGAGGTCACCAGCCGCATGACGCCCACCACCCGGCTGTTGACGGTCAGGGGGCAGGACACGGCCAGAATCTCCTCCCCGGTCTCCAGGTCCCGGCCATGGTAGGGAACCATGTCGTTCTCCTGAAAGGCCCGGAGGATGTCGTCGGTCCCCGGCGAGGTGCCCGCCGTCAGGCCGGAGGTGGACACCTGGATGCGGCCGCTGGAACCGATGAACTGGAGCTCGATGCGGTTCTTGTCCTCGAAGCTCTCGGCGGACTGGA
>CAQVQZ010000055.1 GCA_948902155.1 uncultured Oscillibacter sp. | reverse complement strand
AGACGGAGATCGGCCAGGGCTGCGACACGGCCTATTCCCAGATGGTGGCGGACGCGGTAGGGGTGCCCCTCAGCGACGTCCATGTGGTCTCCACCCAGGATACCGACGTCACTCCCTTCGGCACCGGGGCTTACGCCTCCCGGCAGACCTACATCGGCGGTTTCTCCATCATGCAGACGGCCCTGGCCTTGCGGGAGCGCATTCTGAACATCGCCCATGAACAGACCCGGATGCCGGTTTCCAACCTGGATTTGGTAGACGGGCAGATCGTCCGCAAGAGCGACGGCAGGGTGCTGAAATCCCTGGGGGACCTGGCGCTGGAAAGCCTCTACTCCACCACCAGCAGCCAGCACATCACCGCCGAGACCACCGCCCAGATCAAGAGCAACGCCTATTCCTTCGGCTGCTCCTTCGCGGAGGTGGAGGTAGACATCCCCATGTGCAGGGTGAAGCTGCTGAAAATGGTGAACGTCCACGACTGCGGCACCCTCATCAACCCCGCCCTGGCGGAGGCCCAGGTCCACGGCGGCATGTCCATGGCCATCGGCTACGGCCTCTCGGAGGAGCTGAAATTCGACGAGAAGACCGGAAAGCCCCTGAACAACAACCTGCTGGACTACAAGCTGTCCACCTTTATGGACCATCCCACGCTGGAGGCGGCGTTTGTGGAGAACCCGGAGCCTACGTCGCCCTACGGCACCAAGTCCCTGGGCGAGCCTCCGGCCTGCTCCGGGGCCCCGGCGATCCGGAACGCCATTTTGAACGCCACCGGCGTGGCGGTCGGTTGCTGCCCGGTCACGCCGCACGTCTTGTACCGGAAATTCAAAGAAACAGGATTGATTCAAGAGTGAAGAGTGAAGAGTTGAGAGTGGATATCAAGCAATCAGGGCCCCCATCTTCACTCTTCACTCTCCACTCTGACATAAAGGGGTGTTTGTATGTATGATATGAAGGCGTTATATCAGGCAAAGAGCGTGGAGGAGGCCGTGGCGCTGCAGGTGGAGCATCCGGAGGCGCAGATCATTGCCGGTGGGTCCGACGTGCTGGTGCAGATGCGGGAGGGCCGGAGGGCTGGGGTGGAGTTGATCTCCATCCAGGGCCTGGATGAGCTGCGGGGCGTGTCGTTGGAGGAGGATAGGACCCTTCGGATCGGGTCGCTGACCAGCTTTTCCCATATTACGCGGGACCCTCTGATTCAGAAATATATCAACGTTCTGGGGGAGGCCGTGGACCAGGTGGGAGGGCCTCAGATCCGGAACATCGGGACCATCGGGGGGAATACCTGCAATGGCGTGACTTCTGCGGATTCCGCTTCTACCCTCCACGCCTGGGACGCGATTGTGGAGCTGACGGGGCCGGAGGGCGTCCGCCGCCAGCCCATTCGGGAGTTCTATATCCGGGCGGGAAAGGTGGATATCCGGGACGGGGAGATTCAGACCGCCATCCTGATTCCCAAAGAGAGCTACGAGAACTGCTTCGGGCATTACATCAAGTACGCTATGCGGAACGCGATGGACATCGCGACCCTGGGAACCTCGGTCAACGTGCGGCTTTCCGCCGACAGGAAGACGGTGGAGCGGGCCCGGGTGGCGTTCGGCGTGGCGGGGCCGGTGCCCCTGCGGGCGGAGACGGCGGAAAAGCTGGCCGCCGGAAAGCCGGTGAGCCCGGAGCTGGCGGAGGACTTCGCCCAGGCGGTGAAGGAGGATATCAATCCCCGGGACTCCTGGCGGGCCGCGAAGGATTTCCGGCTCCACATCGCCGTGGAGAGCGCGAAACGGGCGTTTATCGAATCTGTGAGACTGGCGGGAGGTGAGCTGTGATGGAGAAGCATATGATTCAATACCAGACCGTGCGGTTCAACCTCAACGGGAAGGACGTGGAGCGGACGGTGGACGTCCGGGCCAGCCTGACCGACATGCTGCGGAACGACTTTCGGATGACCTCCGTCAAGAAGGGCTGCGAGGTGGGGGAGTGCGGGGCCTGCAACGTCCTCATTGACGGGGAGGCGTTCAACTCCTGTATCTACCTGGCCGTCTGGGCGGAGGGGAAGCGGGTCCGGACCTTGGAGGACCTGCTGGGACCCAACGGGGAGCTGTCTGACATCCAGGAGGCGTTCGTGGAGGAGGCGGCGATTCAGTGCGGCTTCTGCTCGCCGGGGTTCATTTTGACGGCGGTGGAGATTCTGGAGGCCGGAAAGGAGTACACCGACGAGGAGCTGCGCAAGCTGCTGTCGGGGCACCTGTGCCGGTGTACCGGGTATGAGAATATCCTACGGGCCGTGAAGAAGACCATGTACCGGCGGCTGGGGAAAGAGATGCCGGACGGTTTATAATGGTTACATAAGCGTTTATAAATAGGACTATAAAAGACTTTGGAAAGGCCGCCCGGAGTGTTCCCAATGTCGTTCAGTTAAGAAAAAAAGCCTCCTTTTGAAAGGAGGCGGCACACCTTTGGGGCCCCCGCAAAATCGAAGATTTTGTGGGGAGAGGAGGAAGGAATGGAGCGGGTGGAGTCGTCGCCCTTCGGGCGGCGACGGAACAGAGCGGAATTTCTTCCGACGGCGTGACGGAGGATTGTCCGCAGAGAGTTCTTCTATCGCTTGTGCCGCAATAGAAGGAAGCCCCTGCGGACAATCCCCACCCGGCTTCGCCGGGAGCCCCTTTCCAAAGGGGCTTTTTATTTTGCGCTTAACTGAATGACATTGGGAATGTTCCGGGCGGTCTTTTTGGAGTGGAGCGCGGGGGGTCAATGGGGGAGGACCAGGCTGACGGCGCACAGGGCCAGGGCGGCGGCACAGAGGATGTCCGCAGCCTTGCGGTGGTTTACGAAGAGCTTTTGTAAAGCCGCTCCGGCAAAGAGCCAGACGAAATTCGCCACGGGGCCGGTGAAGGGGAGAAAGAGCCCTACCGCCAGGAGGGACCAGAAGGAGCTGCTGTAGGGCAGGACGAAGGTGGAGAGGGCCGTCAGGCAGTAGAGGATGACCTTGACGTTGGTGAGGTTCACCAGCATGCCGGTGACAAAGCCGGGGGCCCGTTCCTCCCGGGCCTCCAGGGGCAGGCCGGAGGAGCGGAGGGTGTGCCAGGCCATCCACAGCAGGTAAGCCGCGCCGACCCAGGTCAGGAGCCCGGCGTACTGGTTCAGCACGGAACCCAGGAAATAGGTGATCAGCACCGAGAGCATGGCGACGATGGAATAGCCGGTGAACAGGCCCCGCCATTGCCGGAGAGCCGCCCGCTTGCCGTAGCGCAGGGCCGTGGAGAGAATGCACAGGTTGGCGGGGCCGGGAGTGATGCAGAGGACAAAGCAGTAGGTCAGGAAGGAGGGAATGAGTGAGACTGGCATGACGGGCACCATCCTTTTGTTGATGGGTCCATCATAGCAGAAAAGAATCTATTTGAAAAGCGAAAGATTTTAAAGTATAGTATTTATAAAATTGATGAAAGCGGGGCTGCTTTATGGAACTGAAGAACCTGCGGACCTTTCTGGCCGTGGTGGACCAGGGGGGCTATCAGCGGGCGGCGGAGCATCTGGGCTATGCCCAGTCCACTATTACCGTTCAAATCCAGCAGCTGGAGGAGGAGCTGGGGGTGCCCCTCTTCGAGCGGGTGGGGCGGAAAATGACGCTGACCGGGGCGGGGGAGCGGGTGCTCCCCCAGGCCAGGGAGCTGCTGCTGGCGGCGGACCGGCTGCTGGAGCGGGGCCGGGGGGACCGGGTCCCCGCCGGGACGCTGCGGGTGGACATGGCGGAGACCCTGCTGTGCTACCGGATGCAGCCGGTGATCCGGGCCTTCCGGGAGCGGGCGCCCCAGGTGCGGCTGGTGGTGCGGGACTGCAACTGTATGCAGATCCCCCTCAACGTGCGGGCGGGCTCCTGCGACCTGGGGGTGGGCTACGACATGGACTGGAACCGGGAGGCGCTGGAGGTGGAGTCCATGGGAAACTACGACATCGTGCTGCTGGCCTCGCCCCGGTTCGCCGAGCCGGACTTCGTGACGCCGGGGCAGCGGAAAGCGGCGTCCCTCGTCACCGACGAACCGGACAGCATTTTCCGCCGCAGGCTGGAAGAGTACCTCCGGGGGCGGGAAATCGAGCTGGATGTGACGCTGGAGCTGTGGAGCATTGAGACCATCAAGCGGTGCGTCATGAGCGATCTGGGATTCACCTATCTGCCCCGCTTCGTGGCGGAGGAGGAGCTGGCGGACGGGCGGCTGGTGGAGCTGGACGCGCCCATCTCCGGCGTGCCCGCCCCGGCGCTGTGCGCCTGGCGAAAGGGACGGTGGGTGACCCCGGCCATGGAGCTGTTTCTGGAGCTGCTGCGGGAAAATCTGGCTACCGGCGGCGCTTCCGCTCCAGAGCCGGGTCCCGGCGCTGGAAGGGCTTGTCGATGAGGATAATGTCGTCCCCGATGCGCTGGATGCAGTCCCAGGGAATGTAAAATTCCTCGCCCCGGCCGAAGAGGCCGAAGAAGCGGGCGGGGCCGTAGACCACGATGGCGAGCACGTGTCCCTCCGGGATTTGGAGGTCCACGTCCGCCACCAGCCCCAAGCGGCTGCCGTCGTTGATGTTGATGACCTCCTTCCGGCGGAGGTCCCGAAAGCGGCACTGCATTGCTGACGCCCCTTTCCTGGCGGATATTTGGGTTTGCCTTGCAGAAAGAGCGTATGCGGGGGGCGGAATGTCCTATTCCTGGGGAGAAGGTTTGAAAAATGTGAATCTGAACAGGGGAGCGCGGAGCGCAGGAAAAAAGTTTCGCCAGCCTTTTCAAAGGCTGCGGGGTTCCAAGGGGCGGAGCCCATTGGGCGCGCCCGCAGGCGCGAAATTCCCCGGCCGCGACTTAAATAAACTCTCGTAACGTATCAGTTAAGTCGCGGCTATGCGCTTTTGCCGCGGAGCGGGCAAACAGCCTGGTTTGCTCTTGATTTGTGTTGATAAAGGGAGATGGCATTTGCGAAGCAAATGGCGGAGGGTTTCTCCTACAGGTACTGCGGCGCAAACCCTAGAAAAGGAAACCCTCAGTCAGCGCCTTCGGCGCTGGCAGCTCCCTTTTCAAGGGAGCCAAGGCGATGGTGCGCTGAACTGAACGACACTGGGTATACAAATAGGAGTTTTCATGGATTTGACCGATCTTCCCAACATCCGTCCAAAGCTGGCGGAAAACCTCCGTCGGGTCGGGCTGGAGGCCCTGGAGGACTTCCGGGCGGCGGGGCGGCACAGGATTTGACAAAAGGTCCCAGTATAGGAAAAAACGGCGCTGGAGATACTGAAATCGCGGCGCATGGCGGGAGACGCCCCGCCGCCGCATGGGAAGTATATACACAAGGGGGCGGCTTTCATGCAGGGAAAAGTAGAGATCGCGGGGGTCAACACCGCCAAGCTGAAGGTTTTGAAGAACGAGGAAACCATGGCGCTGCTCCGCCGGACCAAGGAGGGGGACCAGGAGGCCCGGCGGCAGCTCATCGAGGGGAATCTGCGGCTGGTGCTGTCGGTCATTCAGCGGTTTTCCAGCCGGGGGGAGAACGTGGACGACCTGTTTCAGGTGGGCTGCGTGGGGCTGATCAAAGCCATTGACAACTTTGATATCAATCAGCCTGTCAGATTCTCTACCTACGGGGTGCCGACTGCTTTCCGAAGTTGAGAAGAAAGGGATGGCGGGATGACGCGCAGGGAAGCTCTTGAGGAGGCGGCGGAGATCGTGGCCAAGGCACGAATCGGGAAGCGGCGGAAGGAGGAGATTCTGGCCGGGCTGGCGCTCTGCCGGGAGGAGCTGCCTTTCGCCCACTGGTCGGAGGCGGCGATGTTCGACGCCTGCGACACCTGGGTCCGGGAGCATGGGAGCCTTCCGCTCCGGGCGTTTTCGTCGCCGCAGATGCCCAGCTGCTCCACGGTGAAAAACCGTTTCGGGATGACGGCGCGAGAGTTTCGGGACCGCTATTATCCGCTGGAGGGCAGAGCCGGGAGCCGGTACGGGCAGAGGGGCGCGGGGGAGTGGAACCGGCTGTTTCAGGAGGATTTCCGGCGCATCCGGTGTACCGGGCAGGCGGATTACAACCGGCGAAGGGACCGGGCGCTGCCGACCTGGAATACACTGGCGGGGATGAACGGGCTGAGGACCTGGGGGGCGCTGCTGGAGAGGATGGGGTTGGTTCCTTATCCGAAGGAGCGGACTTTGGGAGAGGTGCGGGTGTTGGGGGAGGAGGTGTAGGGGGAGGGGGTAATGGCATTTGGTTCAGGATTGCTGTTTTTACCTCCTTTTTCAAGGGAGTCAAGACGATGGTGCGCTGGAACAAATGACATTGGGGGGCGAAAGGGAACGTTTCAATTGGAGATTTCATGTAGGGGCGGCTATCAGCCGCCCGTTCTTCTGCAAATACCCAGGTTGGAGGAAAAACGGGCGGTTGATAACCCCCCTACATTATGCTGTGTCGAAATCCGGCATTGAAGATTTTTGAATCGTGGGGTATACTAGAAGCCTGTACACACGATTTTGAACGATGTCCGACGAAAGGGGGTGCGGGGCATGTCCAGGCGCGGTCGGAGAAAATATTGGTCCTTGGCCTTTTTGAAGCAGCGGGGATGGACCAAAGAGCTGATCCGGGAGCTTCTCCCGCAGCCCCACGTGTTCCAGGCCAACGGGTTCAACGTCCGGGCCTGGGATAAGGAGCTTGTCCAGGCGGCGGAGGCGTCGCCGGAGTTCGTCGGCGGCCACGGGGAGATCGGCGGCAAACGGACCCCGCCTCCGGGGACCGGGCGGGCCCGCGACGGGCTGGCGGAGGCTTGGGAGAGCGCGGAGATCGGGGACTCCGCCGAGTGGCGGCTGGCGGGGTATTACCACAGCGCCGTCCTGGCGCGGCTCCCCGCCCTGGCGAAAGGACGGAGCCTGCGTCCGGGCCAGGCCATGGCTTGGCTGAACGAGTTCCTGGCCCTGGAGCAGCGGTGCGACGGCAAGCGCCTGCCGGGAGCGCTGAAAAACTTCCTCCGGGCCGGGGGCTGGCTGGGGGGCCACGCCGACCACCCTCTGGCCAGGACCGTGTTTGAGCGGTATCCCGGGGTGCTGCTGGCCGCGGCCCGGCAGGTCTGTAGGGAGTTCGCCGCCGCCCAGCCGGAGGCCGGCCTGGAGGCCATGCTGGAGGCGGAGGGGTTCCCCGCGTCCCAGCTGCTCCAGGAGGGGCTGGGAGCGGTGTGGTCGGTGTGGTATGTGCCCCAGGCTATCCGGACCAGTTTGTCGCTGCTGATCGCCCTGAACCCCAAGGACGAGTACCCGGAGGCCCGCCGGATGCACCGCCGCTTCGTGCTGCACCTGGGGGGCACCAATACGGGCAAGACCTACGCCGGGTTTCAGCGGCTGCGGCGGGCGAAAACGGGCATCTATCTGGCCCCCCTGCGGCTGCTGGCGCTGGAGGCCCAGGAGACGCTGCTGGACGCCGGGGTGGAGTGCGGGCTGTCCACCGGCGAGGAGGAGGACCTGCGGGAGGAGGACACCCACCTGGCCGCCACGGCGGAGAAGCTGGAGCTGCGGCGGCGGTATGACGTGGCGGTGATCGACGAGTGCCAGATGATCGCCGACGGACCGAGGGGCTACGCCTGGACCCGGGCGATCCTGGGCGTGCTGGCCCCGGAGGTCCACCTGTGCGCCGCGCCGGAGGCCAAGGAGCTGCTTTTGCGGCTCATCGAGAGCTGCGGCGACAGCGTGGAGGTGGAAATGCACCAGCGGACCACGCCGCTGGTGTGCATGAACCGCACGGTGGATTACCACCGCATCCAGCCGGGGGACGCGCTGATCACTTTCTCCAAGGTGGGGGTGCTCAGCGTGGCGGAGGACCTGCGCCAGAGCGGCAAGGAACCGGCCATCATCTACGGGGCCCTGCCCTATTCCACCCGCCGGAGGCAGATGGACGGCTTTCTCGCCGGGGAGATGGAGTATATCGTGTCCACCGACGCCATCGGCATGGGGCTGAACCTGCCTATCCGGCGGATCATCTTCATGGAGACGGAGAAGTTCGACGGCGTGGAGCGCCGGGAGCTGAAGCCGGAGGAGATCCGCCAGATCGCCGGGCGGGCGGGGCGGTTCGGGATGTACAACAAGGGCTATGTGGGGGCCACCCAGAACCTGCCCGCCATCCGGGCGGGGCTGGAGGCGGTGGTGCCGCCGTTACAGTACGCCGTGGTGGGTTTTTCCGATCTGGTGCTCGAGGCGGACTTCGACCTGTTGGAGGTGCTCACCGAGTGGAACAAGATGCCCACGGTGGAGCCCTACCGCAAGCTGGACATCTCCCGGTACATTTCCCTGATCTCCAAGATGCGGGAAATGGGGTTCCTGCTTACCAAGGAGCAGGAGCTGCGGGCGGCGAATATTCCCTTCGACGAGCGGGAGGAAGCTCTGCGGGACCTGTTTTTCCAGTTCCTGCACCGCTGGCAGCAGGGGGCGGAGATCGAGCAGCCCGGACTGCCGGAAGGGGAGCCGACCCTGCCGGAGCTGGAGCAGTATTATCGGAAGCTGGACCTGTATTTTTCCTTTGCGAAAGCCTTTGACTGCCCGGTGGACGAGGACCGGCTTTACGACAGCCGGGAGCGGGTGGCGGAGGAAATCAACGAGATTCTGCTCCACCGGCTCCGGAACAACATCCGCTTCTGCGACGTCTGCGGGAAGGCGCTGCCGCTGTACCACCGGGGGCGGTTGTGCGACGACTGCTACCGGAAGACGCGGAAGGGAGCGGCGGGGCATCGGGGGAATGGGTGAGCGGCGCGCGGGCCAACGTTATTCTGTTCAGAAAAAAGCCGCTTTTTAGAAAAAAAGGGGGAGGAAAGGCCCTCCTTTGGGGCCCCGCAAAATCCGCAGATTTTGTGGGGAGAGGAGGAAGAAATGGAGCGGAATTTCTTCCGACGACGTGGGAATTTACTTGAATAGAGGGTTTTATAAAGAGGATTCCGAAAATACCAATCCTTGCGTATCCTGCTGAAACATGCTATACTGAAAAGCAGGAAGGGGGATGAATGATGGAATCCATCGAATATCTGTGGAAGGACCGCAAGCGCTTCTTGGGGATGCCGCTGTCGTTTACCCGGTACCGCCTCAGCGAGGACCGGCTGTTCTGCGAAACCGGCTTCCTGAATGTCCGGTGCGACGAGGTGCTGCTCTACCGGGTCCGGGACCTGCGGCTGACCATGAGCTTGGGGCAGCGTATTTTCGGAGTGGGGACCGTGTGCGTCGTGTCCTCGGATAAGAGCATCCCGCACCTGGATTTGAAAAATGTGAAAAATCCCAGAGAGGTCAAGGAGCTGATCCACAAGAACGTGGAGGCGGCGAAGGACCGGCGGAGGATGCGGGCCACGGAGCTCCTGGGCGGAGAGGACGGGCCGGTATGCCAGGAGTACGACGAGGACGCGGAGCTGGATATGGACGAGGTTTGATAGTACGAAATCAGTTGAGGGCGGAGGAATGTTCCTCCGCCCTTTTCCTGGTGTGGCAATGGTATATGGGAGAAGAGGAGCAGGCCGTTTGGCCGTCTTATCCTATCCCAGACAGTGGATCGGCGTAACTGCCGGCAGGTTCCCCGGTTCTCTTGAAAAGTTCAGGATTTGTGCGGGCCTTTTTGATTCTGCCGGGCAGAAGAACGCCGCGTCCGTCAACCCTGGCCGTAGTAGGCTCCGGGGCCGTGCTTGCGGAGGTAATGCTTATCCAGCAGCTCCTGCTGCATGGGTTCCAGACCCGGCGTCAGGGCCATGGCGTGGAAGTCCATGAAAGCGCATTCCTCCAGCACCACGGCGTTGTGGACGGCGTTGAAGGGGTCCTTGCCCCATGCAAAGGGGCCGTGGCTGTGGACCAGCACCGCCGGGACCTGGGAGGGGTCGATCTTCCGCTGGCGGAAGGTTTCGATGATGATGTTTCCTGTCTCCAGCTCGTAGCTCCCGGTGATCTCCTCTGGAGTCATCTTCCGGGTACAGGGAATCTCGCCGTAGAAATAATCTCCTTGCGTGGTCCCCAGGGCGGGGACGCCCTTCCCCGCCTGGGCGAAGGAGGTGGCCCAGCGGCTATGGGTATGGACGATGCCGCCCAGGGACGGGAACGCCTTGTACAGAGCCAGGTGGGTGTCCGTGTCGCTGGAGGGCTTATAGCGGCCCTCCACCCGCGCTCCGGTCTCCAGGCTCACCACCACCATGTCGTCGGGCTTCATATCGTCGTATTCCACGCCGGAGGGCTTGATGACCATCAGGCTCTGCTCCCGGTCGATTCCGGAGACGTTGCCCCAGGTGAAGGTGATCAGGCCGTATTTCGGCAGCAGCAGGTTTGCTTCGCAGACCTGTTTTTTCAGTTCTTCCAGCATATACAATCTCCTCAATGCGTGCCGGGGCCGGTTGCCGTCGCAGAGATTTCTGTGCGGAACCAGCCCCATAGCGCGATAAAGTTCTTTTTGCCTACTTTTTCTTACAAGAAAAAGTAGGTTATCTCAGTTTCCAGGCCAGATCGGAGAGGAACAGGTCGTGTTCCAGGCTCTCCACCGTGGTGTCCTTGGTGATGTGGACGAACTCGATGTCCAGCATGTTGGCCCAGTCCTTCATCTGCTCCGCCGTCACGTCATAGCTCAGGACCGTGTGATGGGCTCCTCCGGCGGTGATCCAGCACTCCACGCCGGAGGTCAGGCTGGGTTCCGCCTGCCACATGACGCGGGCCACGGGGAGGTTCGGCATGGGCAGGATGGGCTTGACGCAGTGGATGTCCTGGCAGATCAGCCGCAGGCGGCCGCCCATGTCGATGAGGCTGACCACGATGGCGTCGCCGGGCTTGCCCTCGAAGACCAGCCGGGCGGGGTCCTTCTCGTTCATGCCGATGCCCAGGTGGTGGGTCTCAATCCGGGGGCGCTCCGCCGCGCAGCAGGGGCAGACCTCCAGCATGTGGGCGCCCAGGCTGTACTCCTTGCCGGGCTCCAGGTTGTACGTGTAGTCCTCCATGAACAGGGAACAGCCGTTGCCGCCCTCGCCCATGGCTTTCAGGATGGCGGTCATGGCCGATACCTTCCAGTCGCCCTCGCCGCCATAGCCGTAGCCCTGAGCCATGAGGTGCTGGGAGGCCAGGCCCGGCAGCTGCTCCATGCCGTAGAGGTCCTGGAAGGTGTTGGAGAACGCCATGCAGCCCTCGGCGTCCATCATCTTCTTGATGGCGATTTCCTCCCGGGCCTGATAGCGGATGGCCTCCACGTTGTCCGTGGCGACGTCATAGCTGGCCTTATAGGTCTCCATCAGGGCGTCGATCTCCGCGCCGGTGACTTCGTTCATCACCTTCACCAGATCGCCCACGGCCCAGGTGTTCACCTGCCAGCCCAGCTTGGCCTGGAC
>CAQVQZ010000054.1 GCA_948902155.1 uncultured Oscillibacter sp. | reverse complement strand
GGGTCTTCTTCGTCCTGGGGAAGCGGAAGGAAAAGCTCCACCTCCTCAAGGGCCTGAAACGGATCCTGCTGGACATCGACAAGGCCATCAAGATCATCCGGGAGACGGAGGAAGAGGCCGAGGTCATCCCCAACCTGATGATCGGCTTCGGCATCGACCAGGTCCAGGCGGAATACGTAGCGGAGATCCGCCTGCGGAACATCAACAAGGAATACATCCTGAAGCGGGTGAAGGAGACGGAAGCCCTCCAGGCGGAGATTGACGACCTGGAGGACATCCTGCAAGACCCCCGGCGGGTGAAAAAGATCATCCTGGAGGAGCTGAAAGAGGCGGCGAAGAAGTACGGCGAGCCCCGCCGGACCTCCCTCGTCTACGCCCACGAGCTCCCCGCCCCGGACGAGGACGAGGGCCCGGAGGAGTATCCCGTCCACGTCTTCCTGTCCAAGGAGGGCTATTTCAAGAAGATCACCCCCCAGAGCCTCCGGATGAGCGGGGCCCAGAAGTACAAGGAGGGGGACGGCCCCCGGCAGACCTTCGAGACCCACAGCAACGCCGAGGTCATGTTCTTCACCGACAAATGCCAGGTGTACAAGACCCGCCTCAGCGAGTTCGACGACGCCAAGGCCAGCCTCCTGGGGGACTACCTCCCGGCGAAGCTGGGCATGGACGCCGGGGAGAGCGTCATCTTCATGGTCCTTCCCGAGGACTACTCCGGCGGGCTGATCTTCTTCTTTGAGAACGGCAAGGCCGCACGGGTGGACATCAGAGCCTATCAGACCTCCTCCAACCGGCGGAAGCTCACCGGGGCCTACTCCGGCAAATCGCCCCTCCGGGCCATCCTCCGGGTGGACCAGGAGCGGGAGCTGGCGGTATACTCCACCGAGCCCCGGTGCCTGATCTTCCACACGGCCCTGCTGGCCCCCAAGACCACCCGCTCCACCCAGGGCGTGGCGGTGATGACGCTGAAGCCCAAGTACCACCTGGACACGGTCCGCCCCCTGGAGGAGACCGCCATCGCCCAGCAGAGCCGCTACCGGGTCCGGGCGGTCCCGGCGGTGGGAGCCCTGCTGCGGCAGGAGGACACCGAGGAGCGGCAGCTGGGCCTGCTGGACGAAGAACCATAGAGAGGGGAAAATTGCTATGAAAATCTTTGACACGGTAAAGAAAAACCTGGAGAGCCGGGGCTACGCCGTCCGCCTCTTCTCCACCGGAGCCGAGGCGGCGGACTACCTGGACGCCGCTGTGGACGGGAAGGTGGTGGGCTTCGGCGGCTCCGCCACCCTGGACGCCCTGGGCGTCTACGACCGCCTGGGCGGCCACAACCAGGTCATTTGGCACTGGAAGCAGGACGCCGCCCCCGCCCGGAAGGCGGCGATGCAGTCGGACGTCTACCTGACCTCCGTCAACGCCCTGGCGGAGACAGGAGAGCTGTTGAACATCGACGGCGCGGGAAACCGGGCCGCCGCCACGCTGTTTGGCCATGAGAAGGTCTATTTCGTTATTGGCCGGAACAAACTGGCCCCCACCTATGACCAGGCCGTGTGGCGGGCCCGGAACATCGCCGCCCCCCAGCGGGCCCGGCAGCTGGGGAAGAAGACCCCCTGCGCCGCGAAGTGCGACCACTGCTATGACTGCAAAAGCCCGGAGCGCATCTGCCGGGGGCTGGTGACCCTGTGGGGGCCCATGCTGGGCATGGAGGCCGAGGTGCTGCTGGTGGACGAGGACCTGGGCCTGTGAGCGCGGGCCCGGAAAAGAGGGAAACGATGGACAACCTCGATTACAAGATCATCGACGGCGCGGAGAGCATGAGCGTGGCCGAGGTCATGCGCCTTTTGAAGCAGACCTACTGGGCCGCGGAACGCCCACGGGAACAGGTGGCCTCCTCCATGCGGAACTCCCGGTGCTACGGCGTCGTCTGGAAACAGGAGAAAACGCTGGTGGGCTTCGCCCGTGTGATCTCCGACTTTTCCACCACCTACTATCTCTGCGACGTCGTCATCGACGCCAGCCACCGGGGCCGGGGGCTGGGGAAAGCGTTGGTTTCCTACGTCGAGTCCCAGCCCGTGTACCAGGGCCTCTGGGGGATGCTGATCACGCGGGACGCCCACGGGCTCTATGAACGCTTCGGCTACAAGGCCGACGGTCGCTTCATGACCAAGATCCAGCACCGCTGAAACCAGCCGGAAGGGAGGTCCGCTCATGGGACGGAAAGTCTGTATGCTGCTGCTGGCGCTGAGCCTGCTGACGGCCTGCGCCCCGCTGCTGGAGCGGACCTATTCCACCGCCGAGCCCCACAGCAGCAAGTTCTGGGAGAGCGAGGCCGCCGGCACCCTGCGGGCGGAGAACCACCAGGACGTGGTCAACGACCTGCTGCTGCTGATCGCCCAGCACACGGAGACGGCGACCCTGCGGCTGTATAACTTCGTCAGCGACCTCACCGTGGCGGACACCCTGGAGCAGGCCACCACGGAGATCCAGCAGGAGACCCCCCTGGGGGCCTACGCCGTGGAGTATATCACCGCCTCCAGCCATGCCCAGCGGGGCTATTACGAGGTGGCGGTCCGCATCGGCTACCGCCGCACCCTGGAGCAGCTCCAGGCGGTGGTGAACGCCACCAGCCCGGAAGCGGTCTACAGCCTCCTGGCGGACGCCCTGGACGAGGGAAAGACGGAGCTGGCGGTCCGCATGGGCTATTGGGGCGCGGATGGCCGGACCCGCGTGGAGGATTCCATGGCCCAGCTCCGGGAGGAGCGGGACCTGACGGAGACCACCCCCTGGGTGGTGAACTGCTATCCCACGGAGAAGAACCCCGGCCTGGTGGAATTTCTCCTGGACCCGCCGGAGCCGCCGGAACCGGAAGAAGGGGACCTCGCAGAGGGCGAGGAGGGCGAACTCCCGCCCGAAGACGGAACGGCAGAGCCGGAAGGCGAAGAAGCGGGCGGCGAAGCCGCCCCGGAGACAAACGCCCCGCCGTCCTCCGAAGAAGACGGCCAGCCGGAAAAAGCACCCGACTCGCCGGAGCCGCCGGAAGAAAATTTGGAAGACTTTTTTGAAGAAGAGTCTTGACAAGAGGGGAAAGCTTTGCTAAAATAAGTTCCGTTGTCGCGGGCATAGCTCATCTGGTAGAGCGCCACCTTGCCAAGGTGGAGGTAGCGAGTTCGAGCCTCGTTGCCCGCTCCAGCTCAGAAATTCCCATCACCGCTCCGTTTCCGGCTCCGCCGAAAACTGCGCTATGATGGGAATTTCTTCGCTTTCAACTGCGAACCACTTCGTTGGGTTCGCAGTTGATTTTTACGGGGGACGAGGGACGGGGGTAGGGAGATAAGAGTATAGACACAAAGAATTAAACCGCATGAAGATAAAGGACATAAGCTAAAAAAGAGGCCCCTCACCCCGCCGCACCAGCGCCAGCGGAAAGAGCAGCAGCTCGATTCGACACCCACCAAAGCCCCCGCCCGCACCAAACCGCAGGCAGGGGCCTTCCTATCTTATTCCTTACTGTGCCGCGCCCCCGTCCCTCGCAAACTCCCGTTGGAGTCTTTTTCTCTTTTGGACCATGCACGGCCCGTTTTCTCTTTTTCTGCGCTCAGAAAAAGAGGGGCCCCCGCCGCGCCCCGCGCGGTGGGGAGAGGAGGAAGAAATGGAACAAAACGGATGTGCGGCATAGCCGCACGCAGTGGAGTGGAATTTCTTCCGACGACATGGGGGGTGCAATGCACCAGCCATCTTCATGGCTGATTTCCCTTGGCCAGGAGGCGCACCGCCTCCAAATACCCCTCCAGCCCGTGGCCCCGAATGGTCGCCACACACGCGGAACGAATGTAGGACACATGCCGGAACTCCTCCCGCGTGTCCGGGTCGGACACATGGACCTCCACCGTGGGGATGCCGACGGCCTTCACCGCGTCCAGCAGCGCCACGCTGGTGTGTGTATACGCCGCCGGGTTGATGACGATGCCGTCCACCTTGTAAAAGTACGCCCGCTGGATCGCATCCACCAGAGCGCCCTCGTGATTCGACTGGAAGAAGTCCACCGCCACGCCCAGGTGATCCGCCTCGGCGGAAATCATGTCCTTCAGGTCCTCATACGTGGCCCGGCCATAAATCTCCGGCTGGCGGATGCCCAGCATGTTCATGTTCGGCCCGTTGATGACCAGGATTTTCCTTCGCCCTTCCATAAAATCCCTCCAAATCCGTCCGGCGGTCTCCTCCGGGCGGCTTTCGTTCCGGAAACAGGCGTCCGCCGCCAGAGCATACAGCGGCCCCCGGGTCCGCTCCATCTCTTCCAGCTTCCCCGCCTGAGACAGGGGCCGGCCCTCGGTGGGCAGGTCCTCCAGCTTCCGCCGGAGCTGATACACCCGTCCCGTGCGGCGCATGGCCGCCCGGTTCTCCGACCAGAGGACGGCCCCGCCGCCGGAGGCGATCACCTGCCCGCCCCTGGCACAGACCTCCGCCAGGGCCTCGTGCTCCAGCTTGCGGAAAGCCCCTTCGCCGTCGCTTGCAAATATCTCCGGGATGGGCCGTCCGGCCTTTTTGACGATCTCCTCGTCCAGGTCCACGAAGGGCTTGCCGGACAGCCGGGCCAGCTCCCGGCCCACGGTGGTCTTGCCGCTGCCGGGCATCCCCACAAGGACGAGGTTGGTCATGTCCCGCCAGAGCCGGTCCGTGATCTTTTCCGTCTCTTCGTCGGGGATGGAGCGGCCGAAAAACAGTTCCTCCGCCCGCTTGGCCTGGTGGACCAGCATGGACAGGCCCCCGGTATAACGGACCCGGCGCCCGCCCGAATCGGACATGCCCCGGGTCGACTCCAACCAGCGGTCCATCTCCTCCGCCTGCAAAAGGAGGTTCGTCCGCCCAGGATTGTAAATGACATCCACCACATCCGTCACGGCGGGCAGGAGCCGCAAATCCACAGGCTGGCCCTCCAGCTTGGGCCACATGCCCACGGGGGTGGTGTTGACGACGGCTTCCGCGTCGCCGTGGCGCTCCGGCAGGTTCTCATAGTTTTCCTCCCCGGACCGGGAGACTACCACCACTTTCCGGGCCCCCTCCCGCTTCGCCGCCGCCTGGGCAGTGAGGGAGGCCCCGCCGCTGCCCAGAATTAGGACCTTTTTCCCTCGAAGGGAAATCTTCGCCCGCCTGAGCATGTAGAGAAAACCGTCGATGTCCGCGTTGTACCCGTACAGCTTCCCATCCCGGCGGACCAGGGTGTTCACGCTGCCGATGCTCTCCGCCGCCGGGTCGATGACGTCGCAGTAGCGTATGACCTCCCGCTTATAGGGAATGGTGACGTTGAGCCCGCCGACGTCCTCCCGCCGGAGGAAGGGTCCCAGGTCCTCCGGCTCCAGCTCGATGAGGCGGTAATCCGGACAGCCCAGGGCGCGGTGGATGGGGGCGGACCAGCTGTGGCCCAGCGTCCGCCCCAAGAGGCCGTATATCCGTTCCATGGCTTACACTTCCGCGTAGTTTCCCAGGAACTGGAACTGGGCGCAGCTCCGCTCCAGCTCCTCCAGGCAAGCCCGCACGCTGGGGTCCCGGAGGTCCGCCTCCAGCTCGATGAAGAAGATGAACTCGAAATCGCTGCCGGACACCGGGCAGGACTCCAGCTTGGTCATGTTGATGTCCAGCGCCGCCAGCTTGGAGAGCATTTCATAGAGGGCCCCCGGCTTGTTCTCGAAGGCGATGATGAGGCTGACCCGGCTGGCCCCGGCGTAGATAACCGGGTCCTTCGTCACGCAGATGAAGCGGGTATAATTGTTGTCGCTGTTCTGAATCTTGTCGCTGACGCACTCCAGCCCGTACAGCGCCGCGCAGGGGTGGGAGGAGATGGCGGCGGCATGGCGGCTTCCGGACTCGGCCACCAGCTTGGCGGCGGCGGCGGTGTTGTCGCAGGGGATCACCTTCACGCCCTTGAGGCCGTCCAAAAAGCGGCTGCATTGGCCGATGGCCTGCTGGTGGGAGTAGATTTCCGTCACGTCCTCCAGCTTCACCCCCGGCAGGGCCAGCAGCTCGTGGCGGATGCACAGGCGGGTGGAGCGGACGATGGTGAGGTTGTGCTCCTGCAAGAGCTGGTACACCGCCCGGACGGAGCCGTTGGAGCTGTTTTCAATGGGCAGCACGCCGAACTTGCAGAAGCCCGCCTCCACGGCGGAGACCACCGCGTCGAAGGTCTTGACGTACATAATGCTGCCCCGGGGGAAAATCCGGTCGCAGGCCGCCTGGGAATTGGCTCCCTCCACGCCCTGGCAGGCCACCAGGCCCGTCTGGGGAAACAGCTGGTCCCGGTTTTCCAGGGAGGCCCGGATCTGGGCCCCCACCTTGGTGGGCGCGTCGATGAGCTCCGCCTGGCGGGACCGGGCCAGCTCGAAGAGGGTGGAGAAGAGGTGGTAGGCATAGCGCTCCCGGTCCCCGGCGTTCTTGGTCACCTTCGCCAGGATGGCCCGCTCCCGCTCCTTGTTCAGGATGGGCAGGTGATGCTCGTTCTTGTACGCCGCCACCTCGTCGCTGAGGTCCATGCGCTCCAGGAAGAGCGCCAGCAGCTGGTCGTCGACCGCGTCGATCTTCGTGCGGATTTCAGAAAGTTCCATGATTTCCCTCCAAAAGTAAATCTAGCAGCACCACGGCGGCCACCGCCTCCACCACCGGGACGGCCCGGTGGGCGATGCAGGGGTCGTGCCGCCCGTGGATGGTCAGCTCCGCGTCCTCCCGCCGGGAGAGGCTGACGGTTCTCTGGGCCTGGGCGATGGACGGCGTGGGCTTCACCGCCGCCCGGAACACCAAGGGCATCCCCGTGGTGATGCCGCCCAGAATCCCCCCGGCGTGGTTGGACGAAGCCCGGACGGCGCCGTCCTCCATTTCGAAGGGGTCGTTGTTCTCCGACCCCCGGAGGGCCGCGGCCCGGAAGCCCTCGCCGAACTCCACGCCCTTCACGGCGGGGATGCCGAAGAGGGCCGCAGCCAAGCGGTTTTCCACGCCCGCAAACATCGGGTCCCCCAGCCCGGCGGGAAGCCCAACCGCCGCGCACTCAATGACGCCCCCCACGCTGTCCAGGCAGTTTTTCGCCGCCAGGATGGCCTCCTGCATCTTCTCCCCCGCCCGGCCGTCCAGGACCGGGAAGGGCTTGGCGGCAATTTCCTCAAACAACTCCGGCCCAGGGTACAGCGGGAAGGGCCGGTCCGGTATCCCCGCCACGGCGGCGAGATGGGCCCCCACGAACACGCCCCGCCGGGCCAGAATCTGCCTGGCGATCCCTCCGGCGACGCACAGGGGGGCCGTCAGCCGCCCGGAGAAGTGCCCGCCGCCCCGCATGTCGGCCCAGCCCTTCCACTTCACCCAGGCGGTGTAGTCCGCATGGCCGGGACGGGGCTTGTCGGCCAGCTCGCCGTAGTCCTTCGAACGCTGGCCGGCGTTTTCGATCACGGCGCACAGCGGCGCGCCGCAGGTGACGCCGTTTTCCAATCCGGAGAGGAACGCGGGCGCGTCGGCCTCCTTCCGGGCGGTGGACAGAGGGCTCCTGCCGGGCTTCCGGCGGTCCAGGAACCGCTGGAGCTCCTCCAGGTCCACCGCCTCCCCGGCGGGCAGGCCGTCCATCACCACGCCGACGGCCTTCCCGTGGGACTGCCCAAAGACGCTGACCCGCAGTATCTTCCCAAACTCAGAGGACACGGACCTCACCTCCCAAATTCTCATAATCCCGCCAGAAACCGGGGTAGGATTTCTTCACCGCCTCCGCCCCCCGGATCACCACAGGGCCCTGACAGCGGGCCGCCGCCACGGCGGCGGCCATGACGATGCGGTGGTCGTTGGCTCCGTCCACCGTGCCGCCGGGGAGGGTGGAAACGCCGTAGACCGTCAGGCTGTCCGCCTCCTCGGAGCAAGCTCCTCCCAGGGCCCGGAGCATCTCATAGACCGTCGCCAGCCGGTCGCTCTCCTTTAAGCGGAGGCGGGCGGCGTTGACAAAGTGAGTGGTGCCCCGCCGGATGGCGGCCATGACCGCCAGAGGCGGCAGCAAGTCCGGGCAGTCTGAGACGTCGATGCGCACCTCGCCGTCCTGGCTCAGCTTCTTGTAGTGGGCCACCACCACCGAGTCCCCCTGGGAGGAGTGGCCGCTGAGGCCCCGGAGGCGCAGGTTGCTCCCCAGGGCGATGGCCGCATACCAGAACGCCGCCTGGGACCAATCCGCCTCCACGGTCTCCTCAAAGGGGGCGTAGATGCCCGGCTCCACGCCGAAGCCGTTGAGCCGGGGCGACCAGCGCACCCGGACCCCCGCCCGCTCCAGCACGCCCATGGTCATGGTGACGTAGGAGGCGGATTCCAGCTTCGTGGTGCTGACCACGACGCTGGGCCCCTCCAGCAGGGGCAGGGCGAAGAGCAGCCCCGTAAAAAACTGGCTGGAGACGTTTCCCGGCAGGCGGTACTCTCCGGGGAATAGGTCCCCCTGGACGGTGAGAATGCCGTCTTGCAGCCGGTGGGTGACGCCTTGCTTGTCAAAGAGCTGGAAATAGGGCCCCAGGGGCCGCTCCATCAGCCGCCCCCTGCCGGTGAATTCCGCGCCCCCCTCCAGGGCCAGGGCTACGGGAATCAGGAAGCGCAGGGTCGACCCGGACTCCCCGCAGTTCAGGCGCGGCAGGCCATCCCGGTCCCGCTCCTTGTTGACGCAGCCCCAAATTTTCAGGGTGTCCTCCCCCTGCCACTCCCAGCGGCAACGGAACTCGGACATGCAGTTCAGGGTAGCCTCGATGTCATCGGAGAAGCGGAGGTTTTTGATGGTGCTGGTCCCCGCCGCCAGGGCGGCGGCGAGAATGAGCCGGTGAGCCAGCGACTTGCTGGGCGGAGGAACCACCACGCCGGACAGGCGCTTGGGCTGGATACGTACGTCCATATCCGTTCCTCCTCAAGCCCGCCCGCAGAGGGCCGCCAAATCCGCCAGCACCGCGTCCCGCTTCCGCTTCACCGGCGCCGCCTCCCCCATGCGTTTCAGGAAAATCATGGTCAGCTCGTCCCCCGCGCCCTTTTTGTCCAGGCCTACGGCCTTTTCCACCGCTCTCCACGCCTCGTCGCTCCGGCAGGAGAGGTCCGTGGGCAGATGGAACGCCTCCAGCAGACCCTTCAGCGCCCGCAGGCTCTCCTCGTCTCCGCCGGCGCCCAGGGCCAGCCCCATCTGCATGGCAATGCACATGCCCGCCGCCACCGCCTCGCCATGGGTCCAGGTCTCGTAGTTCCCCAGCAGCTCAAAGGCGTGGCCGATGGTGTGGCCAAAGTTCAAAATCATGCGCAGGCCCGTGTCCCGCTCGTCCTCTTCCACTACTTTTCGTTTAATATCGCAGCAATTATACAAAACGGATTCAATTTCCCCCATGACCAGCTCACGCCCGGCGTGGGCCGTCAGGAAGTCAAAGAACTCCCGGTCGGCGATGCAGCCGTACTTGACCACCTCCGCCATGCCGCTGGAAAAATCCCGGTCCGGGAGGGTCTCCAGGGTCTCCGGGTCCATCAGCACCAGACTGGGCTGCCAGAAGGCCCCGGCCAGATTCTTCCCGGCCCGGAGGTCGACGGCCACCTTGCCGCCTACGGAAGAGTCCACCTGGGCCAGCAGGGTGGTGGGAATCTGCACATAGTCCACCCCCCGGAGGATGGTGGCGGCGGCAAAGCCCGCCAAATCCCCCACCATGCCGCCTCCCAAAGCGGCCACGGCGTCGGCACGGGTCAGGCCAAATTCCATAAGCCGCTCCCACAGCGCCGCCAGATTTTCCGCGTTCTTGGAGGTCTCCCCGGCGGGCACGACGCAGCCCAGCACCTGGAAGTCCGCCTTTTTCAAGCTGTCTTCCACCCGCTCCAAATACAGCGGAGATACGGCGCTGTCCGTCACCACGGCGATTTTCTTCGCTTTCGGCAGAGCGGCGCGGCAGCGCTCCCCCGCCTCGTCCAGCAGCCCCCTGCCGATCAGGATGTCATAGGGCCGCGCAGTATGCACACGAATCGTCTTCATCAATTTCCCCCCGCCGTGGCCTTCAGCTCCCGGCCCTCTTTCAGCAGCGCCCGGACCCGCTCCGCGTCGCCGGATTTCAGGGCGTCGGAGTAGTCGGTCAGATTCCGAATCAGGATATCCAACTCCTTGACCAGATAATCCGCGTCGTCCAAAAACAGCTCCGTCCACATATTCTCATCCAGCCGGGCCACCCGGGTCATGTCCTGGAAGCTCCCGGCGGAGAACCCCCGCCGCTTCTGGGCCTCCGGCGATTTCACATAGGCGCTGGAGGTGATGTGGGCCAGCTGGGAGGTAAAGGCGATAATCCGGTCGTGCTCTTCCGGATTCGAGAACGTCAGCCCCGCAAAGCCCGCATCCAGGAAAAACGCCTTCAGCGTCTCCAGCAGCTGCATATCCGTCCGCTTGTCCGGCGTCAGAATCATGGAGGCCCCCACATACAAATCCTCGCTGGAAGCCGTGAATCCTCCCCGCTCCCGGCCCGCCATGGGATGTCCTCCGATATAGGCGAAGCCGTATTCCTCCGCGATGGGAGACAGCGCCTCCACCACCACCCGCTTCACGCCGCAAAGGTCCACCAGGATAGCGGACTTGGAAATCCGCGCCGCGTGGCTCCGGACCCATTCAATGGCCGCGCCGGGGCAGATGGCCACCAAGATCAAATCACAGCGCCCCAGATTCTCCTCCGTCAGCGGCGCGTCGATGGCCCCGCTCATCCGGGCCAGGGACATAGTCTCCTTATCCAAATCCACGCCCCAAACGGTATGGGCCGTCCGGGCCTTGACGCTCTTCGCCATAGACCCCCCGATCAGTCCCAGACCGACGATTCCCACATTCATGCTATAACCTCCATATTCATCGCAAGAGCACAGTCAAGAGTGAAGAGTGAAGAGTTGAGAGTGAAGATATTTTTTGTGGAACCTTTCTCTACACTCTTCACTCTAAACATGGCTCTTATTTAATCAATCTCCCGCATAAAGGCGTGGAGTTTTAAAAGCTTCTTCGCCAGAGGGTCGAACACGTCCGGCTTCAGGGACTGGGGGCCGTCGCACAGGGCGTGGGCCGGGTCGTTGTGGACCTCGATCTGGAGGCCGTCCGCCCCGGCGGCTACCGCCGCCCGGGCCAGGGGCTCCACCAGCCAGTATTTGCCCGTGGCGTGGCTGGGGTCGATGATGACCGGCAGGTGGGTCAGGGTCCGCAGCACCGGGATCGCCGCCACGTCCAGGGTGTTCCGGGTGTAGCTCTCGAAGGTGCGGATGCCCCGCTCGCAGAGGATGACGTTGTCGTTGCCGCTGGCCATGACGTACTCGGCGCTCATCAGCCATTCCTCATAGGTGGCGGACATGCCCCGCTTGATCATGACGGGCTTGTCCTGATGGCCCACGGCCTTGAGGAGGTCGAAGTTCTGCATGTTCCGGGCGCCGATCTGGATAACGTCCACATCCTTGAACAGGGGCAGCTGGGTCACGTCCATCAGCTCCGTCACGA
>CAQVQZ010000053.1 GCA_948902155.1 uncultured Oscillibacter sp. | reverse complement strand
GGCGGCGGGCCACGTCACCTCCGCCTACGACATCGCCCTCATGAGCCGGGAGCTGATTCTGAACCACCCGGACATCCGGCAGTACACCACCATCTGGATGGACACCCTCCGGAACGGGGAGTCCCAGCTGGTGAACACCAACCGCTTGGTCCGGTTCTACGAGGGGGCCACGGGGCTGAAAACCGGGTCCACCGACAGCGCCCTCTACTGCCTCTCCGCCACGGCGGAGCGGGAGGGCATGGAGCTCATCGCCGTCATCATGAAGGGGGCCACCTCCGCCCAGCGGTTCGAGGACGCCCAGGCCCTGCTGAACCACGGCTTCGCCTCCTACGCCCTGCGGAAAATCGTCCCCGACGCGCCCCTGCCGCCCATCCCGGTGGAATTGGGGTCCCAGGCCACCGTCCAGCCGGTGCTGGGCGAGGGCGGCGCGCTGCTCCTGGAAAAGGCCAAGGCGGGGAACCTGACTCAGTCCGTCACGCTGGAGGAACAGGTCACGGCCCCCGTGGCCCTGGGGGACCGGCTGGGGACGCTGACCGTTGCTTCCGGCGAGGAAGTGGTGGCGGAGATTCCCCTCCTGGCGGGGGAAGAGGTCCCCCGTGTCACCTACGGCCAGATGCTGGCCCGTCTGCTCCGCATTGCCTGCCTGGCAGAGTGAAGCGGACATGAGGCGTTCGGAATCCGTCCCCTTTGCGGATGGCTGGCCCGCGTATGCGGGACGGTTCCGAGCGCCTCATTTCAAATTTCCGGCCCCATGTTCTTCGACAAATTTCTCCCCCCGGACATGCTATACTTCCGATTGATGACCTCTCATCGGAAAGGATGATACATAGTGCCGGATTTTTTGGAATTGTACCAGCTGCGGCGGTTCCTGCCCCTGCCCTACGAAGCGGCGGCCGCTCCCCGGCTGAAAACGGCCCAGGACAAACTCCAGCGGGAACGGCCTCCCTGGGTCCGCCTGCCGGGCGAGGGCGCGGCGCTGCTCCGGCTCCACACCCTGGCGGAGAGCATCCGGGCCCAGGGGCAGGTCCTGCTGGTGGTGGAGGATGGGGCGCTCCGGTCCGGCGTCGAGGGCGTGACGGGCTGTCTGGGAATCGAGGGAGGCCCGGTCTGCTTTTTCGGCGGGCTTCCCCGGGAAGAAGAGCTGCGGCGGGCCCTGGCTCTGGCGGAAACGCGGGACGTCATCCTTTACACCGCCGGAGGGGAGCGCACGCCGGCCTTCCGCCTCCTTCGGTCCGCGCTGGCAGAGCGGTATGGGGACGAGGCGGGGCGGCGCCTGCTGCCGGCCGGTGACCTGGGCCCCGGCTCCGGCGGAGGCTTCGGACTGCTGACCGCCGCCGGGCTGCTGCCCATGGCCGTGGCCGGGGTGGACCTGGGATCCTTGCTCCGGGGCGCGGTGGAGATGATGGAGCGGTGCAAAGCCGCCTCCTTCGACAATCCCGCCTGGCGCTACGCCGCCGCCCGCCGCCAGCTCTGCCGCTCCGGCTTCTCCGTGGAGCTGCTGTGCTGCTGGGACGGGGCCCTCCGCCCCCTGCTGGACTGGGCCAGGGGCCTCTTCGCCGCCGCCGAAGGCAAGGAGCGCCGGACCCTCTTCCCGGCGGTGGTGGACTACAGCCGGGAGTTCCGCTCGACGGGCCAGTGCATCCAGGAGGGCCCCCGGCTGTTCTTCGAGACGGTGGTACGCCTGGACCCCGGCCCGGACGCAGACCCCGGCCTGGCCCGGCTCCGGGAGGCGGCGATGGAGGGGACCCTGCTGTCCCACACGGACCACGGCGTGCCGAACCTCATCCTCCGCCCCGGAGCGGCGGAGGCCGAGGCCCTGGGCGGGCTGATCTACTTCTTCCAGTACACCTGCGGCCTCTCCGCCCGCCTCCTGGACGCGGACCCCGCCGCCTGTCCGGGGGTGGAGGACTGCGAGGCGCGCATCCGCTCCCTGCTGTGGAGTCCGGCGGCGGCGCCGGAGCGGGCAGCCGGAGCCGTCCCGGCGGGGATTCTGTGAACAATTGTCAAATTTGGTTTTATGCATTGTTTTTTCCTGGGAAGTGTGGTATTCTAAATCTACCATCGAATGACAAGAGGCAATACGCCTTCTGGAAAGTCAGTATTGGCTTTTGTCATTCGACGGTAAAGCCAACGCAATTTAAAATGACAGGAGTGTATTAACTATGGTCAGATTGATTATGGGCATGAAGGGTTCCGGCAAGACCAAGCAGCTCATCGAACTGATTAACAACGCGGCGAAGGACGAGCCCGGCAATGTGGTTTGCATCGAGGCCAACCGCAACATGACCTATGACATCCACTATCACATCCGCCTGATCGACGCGCATGAATACAAGCTCAACAGCTACGACCTGCTCCAGGGCTTCATCAGCGGCCTCCACGCGGGCAACTACGACATCTCCCACATGTTCATCGACAACTTCTGCAAAATCGTCGGCAAGGACGTGGACGGCGAGACCGAGAATTTCCTCGGCTGGCTGGACAGCTTCGGCGAGCGGAACAACATCAAGTTCACCGTCACCATCAGCGCCGACCCCACCCAGGCCACCGAGGGCATGCAGCGTTTCCTGTAAGACATCCAATCATCAAAAAAAGGCCCGCTGTCCGTTGGACAGCGGGCCTTTTCACGTATTCACGTCTGCGGCCATCCCCTCAGGGCATCGCCTCCAAAACCTCCGGAAGGGTGTTGTTCAAATCCGACAGGCAGAGGTGCCCGCCGCCGAAGAGCCGGGCCAGCTGGAGCCGCTCCCGGACGGCCTGGGCGTTGAGATACCAGACGGTGGAGGACTCCCGGGGCAAGTAGGCGCAGGCGTAGCGATCGGAATAGTGGCTCACGGCCCCCTGCTCCGCCAGATATTCGGCCATGTCCTCCCCGGTGACGGGCGTGGACGTCTCCCCGTTCCAGTCCGCGCCGGTAGAGGTGAGCAGCAGCGTCACCTTATTGGCGTCCACCACGCCCCGGAGGCGGTTCAGCGCGTAATAGGTCTGTTCCAGGGGCTCCAGGGAGGCGGTGGAGCGCTCCTTGTCCACCTGCTGGGAGACCCGGAGGACCAGACGGTCCGCGATCTCGCCCAGGGCGGCGTAGTCGTAGCCGGAGATCACGCCCTTCCAGGAGGGGGCCTCCGCCCCGATGAAGAGAAGCTTCGTCCCCAACCCCTCCCGCAGCAGCCGGGCCGTGCCGGTGAGGGTGACGCGCTGGGTGGTGCTGGTCAGCTCCGAGATGTCCAGGAAGAGCCCCGCGTACTCCCCGTCCTTCACGGCCTTGAGGAGCACCTCCGCCATCTTCGCCTCCTCGTTTTCCCGGAGGTGGTAGGCGGTGCCGGTGACGTAGAGCAGAGGTTTGGACCCGGCGGCGGTGACGGCGGCGCAGACAACCTTCGCCTCCGCCTCACCCACCGCAGAGGTGAGCTGGGGCGCGCCGTTGTAGGTCAGCTTGGCGGCGGCGACCCCCACGGCCTCATACCCCTTCAGCTCCGGCAGGCCCTCCGCCGAGGTGGCGATACCGATACGGCTGGTGGTGTCGCCGTGGAGCTTGTCGTGGAGGCGCATGAGGATGACGGCGGCCTGTTCCCGGGTGACGTGGCCGTCGGGAGAGAAGGCCGTGACGGAGGAACCGTCCATCAGCCCCAGGCCGTAGGCCATGATGATGTAGCCGTTGTTGGACCGCACGTCCTGGAAGGGCAGCGGCATGTCCTGGATCAGCCCGGCAATACTGCCGTAGCCCAGAGCCCGGACCAGCATGGCGGCGGCCTCGCTGCGGGTGATGAGGTCGTCGGGGCGGAAGCTGCCGTCCTGGCTGGTGATGGCTCCCTGATGATAGGCGGTCTCCACCACCCCGGCGTACCACGCCTTCTCCGGCACGTCCTCGTAAATGGGCCGGGCGGGGGCGGAGGCTTTCCAGCCCAGAAGGCGGCACAGCACCACCAAAAACTCCGAGCGGGACATCTCCCTGCCCACGCCGAAGCTGCCGCCGGTTTCCGGATAGAAGTATTTCAGGGCGACGCAGCGGTCGATGTCCTCCTTGGCCCAAAAGTCCTCCGGCACGTCGGAGAGAGCGGAGGCGGGGGCGGAGAGCCCGCACGCCAGCAGGGCGCACAGCAGGAGGCAGGAAAGGGCCTGTTGCAGTCGTTTCATTCTGTTCAGCTCCTTATTTTGGGTTGACCGCCTTATTTTAGCAGATTTTTGCCTACTCGTCAAATGGCAGGAACATCCAGGGGGCAATGCATACGAAACGCTCTGCCGTTAGAACGCCGTATGTAGGGGCGGTTACCAACCGCCCGTTTCTTCTTCAACCACCGGGCCCCTTGGCTCCATCCGAACGATTCCGTGCGTTTTCCCCGAAGGCATGGCGGTCGCGGGGGCAGGGGCGGCTGATAGCCGCCCCTACATTTCCCCTCCTACAAGAAAGTCCCCGATAAGGACATCCCCAGCATACCGGACCATCCATGGCGAAATCCATAGAAACATGGAAAAAAGCCTTGACTTAGAGTCCGGTCCAAGGAGTATGCTGGAAAAAACGGAGCTTGGAGGCAGACTATGACGATTTCCGAAGTGAGCAGACGGTACGAGCTGTCCGCCGACACCCTGCGGTATTACGAGCGCGTCGGCCTGATTCCGCCGGTGCCCCGGAACAGCAGCGGCGTGCGGAACTATGACGAGGCTTCCCTCAACTGGGTGGAGCTGATTAAATGTATGCGGGCTGCGGGGGTCAGCATCGAGGCGCTGATCGAGTACAGCCGCCTGTTCCAGCTGGGCGAGGAGACCATGGAGGCCCGGAAGGCCCTGCTGGTGGAACAGCGGCGGCAGCTTCTGGCGCGGATGGAGGATATGCAGCGCTCCCTGGACCGTCTCGACCAGAAAATCGAGATGTACAAGCAGGGCATGGTCTGCAAGGAGCGGGAGCTGCGGGGCAAATAACGCAAAGCAGGGCGTCCGGAAGAGAAACCGGACGCCTCTTCCTTTATTGAATTGCCTCCAGCTCCCGAAACATCTGCCCGGAGCCGCCCGCCGTCAGCGCCGCAGCCCCGGCCGCGCCCAGCAGCACCGCCCAGGCTGGGCAGCGCTCATACAGCGCCCCATAGACCGCCTGGCCCAGAGGTGCGGCACAGTTGGACACCGCCATGATAAAGGCCATCACCTTCCCCAGCAGCTCCGGCGGCGTCCGTCCCTGCACGGCGGCGCTGAGCACCACCACCAGCATTGTGGACAGCACCATGACGGCGAAGCTCATAGCCGTCACCCCCCACCAGCCCAGAATGGGCGGAACGCCCGGCAGCAAGGCCGCGCCCATCCCCGCCGCCGTCAAACCGGCGGCCAGCAGTACGGCGCTTCCCCGCCGGAGGGACAGGCGCGCTCCCAGGCAGGCCGTCAGCACGCCGCCGAAGAGCCCGCCCAGGCCCATGGCCCCCTGGGTGACGCCCAGGCGGCTGTCGCTCATGCCCAGGGTCTGGACCACCGCCACGGGGATGCCTACCACCAAGGCGGCGGACAGCACCATATTAAACAGGGCCAGTACCAGCGTGACGGCCAAAAACACCGGACGCTCCCGGCGGATGAACCGCCAGCCCTTCCCCAAATCCCGCCGGACCGTGGCCAGCACGCCGCCCTCTGCCGTCCGGGGCTGATGGGGAATCCGGATAAACAGCTCCATGACGGCGGAGAGGAAGAAGCACGCCATACCGACCCACAGAATGGGCCGGATGCCGAACGCGCCGAAGAGCACGCCCCCGATCACCGGCCCCAGCAGCCCGGACAGGGTACTCACCATGTTAATGACGGCGTTGGCGCTGGTAAGCCGCTCCGCCGGTGCCAGTAACGGAATGCTGGCCTGGACCGCCGGCTGGTAGGCCCCGGCAATGCCGTACAGCAGCATCAGGCAGGCCACCATCAGCGGCACCAGCGGCGCACGCCCCAAAAGAAGGGTGAACGCCAGCACCAGCCCCGCCGTGGAGAAGTCCAAGGCCACCATGATATTCCGCTTGTTCACCCGGTCCGCCATCACGCCGCCGATGGGGGCGCACAGCACAGCGGGGATGAACGCCGCCGCCCCCACTGCGCCGAACAGGGCGGGCGACCCGGTCTGCCGCAGCAGGTACAGCGGCAGGGCAAAACGCAGGATGGCGTTGCCGAAGAGGGAGATGATCTGCCCGATGACCACCAGTGTGAAGTCCCGGCGGAACAGGGGCGCTTGGGTTGTTTTCATATGGACTCTCCTTTTTGTTGGAATTTTAGAAACCGACCGTCGGTTTCTATATTACCAAAAAGAAACCGCCCGCGCGCGGCAGTCTCTTTTCAGTCACGGGGTTCCCCGCCCGGAGACGGGGGATGGGCCATTTGAGTGTAGCGAATCAGAGTATCTACGACCTCCTCGTCGAGGAACCCGTCAATGCCGAAGCTCTGGAAGAGCCGGTTGTAAATCTCGCACCGGGCCCGAATCTCCTCCGGCGTGGTGGGCTGGATGATGGGGTTGATCCACATGTCCGAGAGCATCATCATGGCCTCCGCCAGTTCCTTGGGGTGCTCTGTGCGGATGGACCCGTCCTCCATACCCTGGCGAATAACGGGTTCTACGAAATGCGGAACCACATCGTTGAAGACGCTGCGCATCTCCGTGGCCAGAAACTTGGGATTGTCCATCAGATAGGGCATCATGCAGAACATCTTGGCCTGGCGCTCCGGCTGGAGGGACGCCTTGAACATGGCCCGGCCCTTTTCCAGGCCGTTGAGGGAGGGGTCGTCCCGTACCTGAAACAATATCTCGCTGTTCCGCTGGCCGATGCGGTCGCAGACGGAATAGAAAATATCCTCTTTCGAAGCAAAGTGGTGGTAGATGGCCCCCTTGGAGAGCCCCGTCGCGTCGATGATCTCCTGGAGGGAGGCCCGGTCATAGCCCTTTTCGATGAACAGCCACTCTGCCGTGTCCAGGATCTTCCGCACTGTTTCCTCCGGGTACTTGTTCCGCGCCATCCGGCATCCCTCCCCAAAACAGACCATCGGTCTGTTTGAAGTATAGCACCACTTCCCGGCCCTGTCAAGAAAAACCGCCGGGCGCTTGACTTTGATCTGTTTCATGTCCTCCTGAAAGAACCTGGAATTTTGGAAAAAGCCTTGTTTTTTCAGGCTTAATTTGGTATGATGATACTACATAGTGAACAAGGGCTGCAAACCGCATCCCTTGAAGAGAAATTGGAGGGAACAGGACTATGAGCAAGCGTATGCTATCGGTGCTGGCTGCGATCTGCCTGGCGCTGACGCTGACAACCGCCTGGGCGGCGGCGGAAGAGGTCTCCGAGGAGGTCCGGATGGATCAGGAGGCGGTCTCCGGGGAGCTGGAAGAGGACGGCGGTTCCATTCTCGACGAGGGGACCATCGATTTCACCGATTTACTGCCCAGCGGGGACGAGCTTTTGCTGCGGGACCTGGGGGTTGGAGACGGCATCATGCCGATCGGCGAGATCGGCAGCACGCCTGCCTACAATACGCTGAACCGGGAGCAGAGGGCTCTTTACAGCGGCATCCGGGCTTGGATTGGGAATGTGAACCGGAGAGAGACCGACCAGCTCATGGAATACAGCCACACCTTCAGAAGCAGAAGCGAATACGAAAACGTGCTGGAGCCAACCAGCGATGAGCGTTCGCCGCTGATCTCGGTCTGCAGCTGCATATGCAACGATGTCCCCGGTGATTTTTACTGGTGGGGCAGGGGCATTTCCTATATGGCCATCCCGAACCAGGACGGCAGTTATACGCTGAAGATTCGATTCCGGGTTGCGGACGAATACCGGCTTGGTTCAGATGAGTTCACGCTCTCCGGCGCGCAGATGCAGCGGGCCCATCGGTCCGTGGAAAACGCTCGAAAGCTCTGGACGACCGCCAATAACAGCGGCTGGAATGACTATCAGAAGATGGACTATTACCGCCAGCAGATCTGCGACCTGACGTCTTACAATTACGACGCGGCGGCGGGCAACTGGGGAAATTCCAACGACCCTTGGGCGATGGTCTGGGTTTTTGACGGCGACCCCAGCACGAACGTCGTCTGCGAGGGCTATTCCAAGGCGTTCCAGCTTCTCTGCGACAACACGCTTTGGAATGACTCCAGCATCCACTGCTTCACGGTGACCGGCGACATGAACGGCGGCGGGCATATGTGGAACGTCGTTCAAATCCAGGGGCGCAACTATCTGGTGGATATCACCAACTGCGACAGCGGAATGGTCGGTTATCCAAACAGTCTGTTCCTGGTGGGCGGCCAGGGCAGTGCCAGAGGCGGATATATCGTGAGCACTCCGTACAAGAATATCAGCTATGTCTATGACCATGATTATTGGGACGACAGCATTCTGACCCTCTCCAGTTCGGATTACGTTTACACTCCGTCCCTCGGCGGCAGGGTCTCCATCACGGGCACTGCCACGGTGGGCAGTACGCTGACCGCTGATATTTCGCGGCTCGTGGCCGAAGGCGCTTCCGTCTCCGCCGGGCTGTCCTACGTCTGGAAGGTGGGCGGCGTGGACGCTGGGACTTCCGACCGGTACGTGGTGAAGGCTTCCGACGTGGGCAAACAGATCACGGTCACCGTGACCTCCAGCCAGTACGCCGGTTCCGTGACCTCCGCCTCGGTGACGGCTCAGGCGGCGGCGCAGACGGCTCCCAGCCAGCCGGAGCTGGACCTGAACACGTCGGGCAGCACCTCTTATATTGTGGTCAAGCGCTCCGTTTCCGGCGTGGAGTACGCCGTGGCGGATGTGACGGACGGGAGTGCTCCCGATACCAGCAAGCTGAACTGGCTCTACCAGGGTACCGGCGGGGACCTGATCCTGAACCGGACTACGGTGCAGCCCGGCGGCAAGTACCGCGTCTTTGCCCGGAAGGCCGGGGGCAACGGCCTCCTGCCCAGCGACCCTGTCAGCAGGGATATCACGATTCCCGAGAAGGACGACGGCAAGCTCCACGGCAAGATCACCGTCAGCGCCAACTACGCCCCGGAGGGGGAGGAGCTTATCATGCACATCGTCCCGGACACCGGCTACCGGCTGGGTTCCGTCAAGGTCTCCGGGAAGGACGGACAGCAGGTGCAGGTTACCGGAAACGGGGAGCGGTACACCTTCCGGATGCCCGCCTTCGACGTGTTCGTTGAAGTGGATTTCATCAAAATCTGACAGCATTTGTAAGAAGCAGCCGCCGCGGGGGACGACCCTGCGGCGGTTTTTTGTTCGGGGTTCGGGAGGCCCGGAAAGTGCTTCGTGAGAATGCACAAAATCTGCGGTTGTTTTTTGTGATTGGATGTGATTGAATATCGTTGACTTTGATTGATATTGGGTTTATTATAATCAAGGAAACCAAAATCAACCATTTTCAGTCACGAAGAGGGGGGTGAACTATGCTGGCTGAACAACGCGCGGAACGAATCCTCAAGGAATTGGCCCAGCGACGGGCCGCTACGGTGACAGACCTCTGTCAGGTCACCGGCGCGTCCGAGGCGACCATCCGGCGGGACCTGACCGCGCTGGCCAAGCAGGGCAAGCTCAGCAAGGTCCATGGCGGGGCCGTGCTCATGAGCGGGGAGTTCCATGGCGAAGAGCTGGACATGGAAACCAAGCGGCGGCTCTACACCGAGGAAAAGGACCGGACCGCCCAATACGCCGCCGGTCTCATCGGGGACGACGACGTGGTTTTCCTGGACGCGGGCACTACCGTGCTCCGCATGGCCGAGCACCTGCGGACCTCGAAAGCCCTGTTTTTGACCAACAGCATCGAATGCGCCTGCCGCCTGATGGAGCGGAACCTCCGGACCTATGTGCTGGGGGGGACCCTGAAGGCAGGCACCATGGCCCTGATCGGGGCCGGGACGCTGGAGGCCCTGGGACGGTATAACTTTACGAAGGCGTTCCTGGGGTGCAACGGCGTCACCATTCCCCAGGGCTTCACCACGCCGGACCCGGAAGAGGCGGCGGTGAAGGCCCTGGCGGCGGACCGGGCGCAGTCCGTCTATGTGCTGGCCGACTCCAGCAAATTCGGCCAGGTGACGGCGGCGGTGATGTTTCCCATCGACGCCGCCTGCGTCATCACGGACCGCCTGCCGGACCCGCAGTACCGGGACTACACGGAAATCAGGGAGGTATGAGCATGGTTTATACGGTAACGCTGAATCCTGCCCTGGATTACGAGGTCTGCGTGGACGGCTTCCGGGCCGGGAGCCTGAACCGCACGAAGCGGGAAAACCTCCACTTCGGCGGCAAGGGCGTGAATGTCTCCACGGTACTCCATCGCCTGGGGGTGGGGACGGTGGCCCTGGGCTTCGTGGCCGGGTTCACCGGCCAGGCCTTGGAGGACGGCTTGAACGCCGCCGGGCTCCGGACGGACTTTGTTCACTTGGACGAGGGGCTGACCCGGGTCAATGTGAAGATCCGTTCCGGCGGCGCGGGGGAGGAGACCGAGATCAACAGCCAGGGGCCCGCTATTCCCGCCCCGGCGCTGGAGGCCCTGCTCCTAAAGCTGGACCGCCTGACGGCGGAGGACGCGCTGGTGCTGGCCGGGTCCCTGCCGGCGGGACTGCCTGCCGATGTGTACGAACAGATTCTGGCCCGGGTGGAGGGCCGGGGCGTGCTGACGGTGGTGGACGCCCCCAGGGGGCTGCTGCGGGGGGCTCTGCCCTACCGCCCCTTCCTCATCAAGCCCAACAGCGCGGAGCTGGGGGAGCTGTTTGGGAAGGAGTCCCTCACCGGAGAGGACTTCGCCGCGTGCGCCAAAGAGCTCCAGCGGCAGGGGGCCAGGAATGTCCTGGTTTCCATGGCCGGGGACGGGTCCCTGCTTCTGGACGAGACCGGCGCGTGCCGCCGCCTGGGCGTGCCCGAGGGCGTTGTCCGGCACTCCGTAGGCGCGGGGGACTCCATGGTGGCCGGGTTCCTGGCCGGGTGGCTGGAGACACGGGACTATGGGGCCGCCCACCGCATGGGAGCCGCCGCCGGTTCCGCCACCGCCTTCTCCGATTCCCTGGCCTCCCGCGACTCCATCCTCACCCTTCTCCGTTCTTTTTCTTGAAAGAAAAAGAACCAAAAAGAACTTTAATGCGCTCTGGGGGTTTGGTGGGAATCCAGGCCGAAGCGACGGCAACGCAGAATTGCGGGAATGGGACTCTTTTTGCGGTTTTCTCTGTAAGGGGGATGGTATACTGTGTTCCATTCCCAGGTATATCCATATTAACAAGAAAGGACGTTCATCTATGAAAGAAAAAGTCCAAAAGTTTGGACGGTTCCTCAGCGGCATGGTCATGCCCAACATCGGAGCCTTCATCGCCTGGGGCCTGATCGCCGCCCTGTTCATCCCCGACGGATGGCTGGGCTGGTGGGGCCCCGCCGAGAAGATCAACAGCATGGTGGGTCCCATGCTTTCCTACCTGCTGCCCGTCCTCATCGGCTATACCGGCGGCAAGGTCGTGGGCGGCCAGAAGGGCGCCGTCACCGGCGCGCTGGCTACCCTGGGCGCCATCGCCTCCACCTCCAGCACCATGTTCATCGGGGCCATGATCTGCGGCCCCCTGGGCGGCTGGTGCATCA
>CAQVQZ010000052.1 GCA_948902155.1 uncultured Oscillibacter sp. | reverse complement strand
CCGGCCTTCTGGTCCGTAGCCAGACGCTCTATCCAGCTGAGCTAAGGGCGCATATCCTGTCCATTCCGGACAGCTTCATTATCATAGCACACTTGTTTTTAAAATGCAAGTCCTTTTTTCCCAAATATCGAGAATTTGTTTTGACCCTCTAAAAACAATCCAAGGAAAACCTTTCCCGCGCCCATGTTCCTTTCAGAAGATATAGTTAGTACATCAAATTGCACCGCATTTTAGAAAGCAATCGGCAGGAGGATACCATCATCGAAACAAAGGCATTACCTACCCGGAGGTTCCCCCAGGATCGAATACACACTGACGCAGCTGCGTTACAGCCTCAAGCCGGTTCTGAACACCATGTGAACCTAAAAAGAGACATACAAGACGCGGCGAAGCGAAAAACGCCGTTGCAGAGGCAGAGAAAATATTGGCGAAGCCTGACCATTTTCCCAACCAAAAACCCTCCCCACCCCCCATTGACATTTTCGCCCCCTTTCGCCATAATGTTCTCGTTAAAATGCATTCGTGCGGAAAGGAGGCGCTCAGGATGAAAGCAACCGGCGAACTGGAGCAGGAGATCCGGGAAGCGGATTCTCCCGCGACCCTGTCGGCGGAGGAATTTCGCCTGCCGCCGATGCCGGAATACCTCCGGAGCCTGCTGGCGGAGCGGGGCGTAAGCGTCGGCGACGTGGTGGTCCGCTGCGGCCTGGACCGGAGCTATGCCTACCAGCTCTTCAACGGCACCCGCCGCCCCACCCGAGACTTTCTGCTCCTGCTCTCCCTGGCCCTGGGCCTGGCGGAGCCGGAGGCCCAGCGGCTGCTGAAAATCGCGGGCCGCCCGCCCCTCTACGCCAGGGACCGCCGGGACGCGGGGACCCTCTACGCCCTGAACCACGGCCTGTCCCCGGAAGAGGCGGACGCCCTCCTCCGGGACCTGGGCCAGGAGGGCCTGTTTTGACCGGCGTGCCCCTGGAGGGCCTGCCGGAACGGCTCTCCCTGGCCTACGAGGCGGAGTCCTGCCTCTCCTCCCGGGAGGGGCGGAGCGTCTGGCGGATGCGCCGCCGGGCCGACGGGGAACCCTTTGTCCTGAAGCTCTCCCTGGAGGGGACGGAGGACCTGGCGGAGGAATTTCAGCTTCTGAACCGCCTGGCCCGGCAGCTGCCCGGCGCGGTTCCCGCCCCCGTGGACTACTTCCGGGAAGACGGGACGGACTACCTTCTCCGCTCCTATCTCCCCGGCGAGACCCTGGAGCAGTTCCGCCGGCGGACCGGCGGCTGCGGGGCGAAGCGCTGCGCGGACGTCGGCCGGAAGCTCTGCGCCCTGCTGGAGACCCTCCACGGCCTGGACCCGCCCATCATCCACCGGGACGTCAAGCCGGAAAACGTCATTCTCCTCCCCGGCGGCGGCGTGGGGCTCATCGACTTCGGCATCGCCCGGCAGTACAAGCCGGAACAGGACCGGGACACCCGCCATCTGGGCACCCGCTCCACCGCCGCGCCGGAGCAGTACGGCTACGCCCAGACGGACTGCCGGACAGACCTCTACGGCCTGGGCATGACCCTGATCTGGCTCCTGACGGGAACTTACGACCGGGACGCCCTGGACCGCGCCTCCCGCGTTCCGCATCATTTGCGGCAGTGCCTGAAAAAGGCCGTGTCCTTCGCCCCAAAGGACCGCTATCCGGACGCCGCCGCCTTCTCCGGGGCCCTGGCCGGGCACAGGCGGCGGAATTGGCTGCTCCTGGCCGCGCTTGCGCTCCTGCTGGCGGCGCTCTGGACCGCAGGCGGCGGGCAGCGGACCGTCTCCTTTGACTCCCACAGCCTGGAACTGGCGGTGCGGGCGGAGCTGGACCGGCCCTCCGGCCCCATTGCCTACCGGGACCTGGAAAAAATCCAACGGCTGGCAGTAGTGGGAACGGTTCCCTTCTCCCGGGAAGAGGACTTCGATTACCGCATTGCCTGTTACATCGGCCAAGACTACCAGGGAGACGCGCCCTGGGGCGATCTTGCCGACCTCTCCCTGCTGTCCCGGATGCCCAACCTGCGGGAGCTGTACCTCTGCCGCCAAGAGATCGAGGACCTGTCGCCCCTGGCGGACCTGCCCCTCGCCACCCTGGCCCTGTGCGAGAACCGCATTTCCGACCTCTCTCCCCTGGCGGGGCTGACGAGCCTGGAAGCGCTGTATCTGGGCGGCAACCCCGTCGCCGACTGCGGCCCGCTGTCCGGCCTCACCGGCCTGCGGCTGCTGAACCTGGACGGCACGGTCACCGGCCCCGCCGCCCCGGAAAACCTGAGCTTCTTAAACGGCCTCGCCCTCCAGGAGCTGAGTCTGGGGCGCACCCTCCCCAGAGACGGGGACTGGTCGCCCCTGACCGTCCAGGCGGGATTGGGGACCCTCAGCCTCTGGGAGCCGCCGAAAGCGGCGCTGGACGCCGCCGCCTCCCTGAACCGCCTCCGGGTGCTGAAAATCGGGAACATCACCTGCTCCGACCTGACCCCCCTCTCCGGCCTGGAGCGGCTGGAGGTCCTCAGCGTCTACTCCGGCCTGGAACGCCTGGACGGCGTCGAAGGAATGCGCCGCCTGCTGACTCTGTCGCTGGGGAAGAGCGAGGTGGCGGACCTGACGCCTCTCAAGGAGCTGGAACATCTCAGCTGGCTGCACCTGACGGAGGTCCCCATTGGGGATTATTCCCTCCTGGCGGAGCTGCCCGCCCTGGAGACCGTCCTGGTGGACGGGGACCGGATGGAGGCGGTGGAATCCGCCTGTCCCGGCCACGCCTTCCGCCTGGAGCGGAACCCGTGACAATTTCATAGGAAAAGTGTGCAGACCTGCACACCAAAAGGGACCGAAGCTGTGTTACAGTAAGAACCTGTATTCATAACCGGGGAATGCTGGATGGGCGAGGGATTTTCCCGCCAGGCAAGGAAATTTCCCGCAGGAATCCTGACGGATTTCAAGGGAAATTGACGAAGTCCTGGCGGGAAAAGACCCGCCCAGGCAGTGTTCAACGGTTGTGAATACAGGTTCTAAGCTTCGGTCCCTTTCTTCAATTGCCGGAGAGGGTCGTGAGCTCCAGGACCCGGTCGATGACCTCCCGGACCACCTGGAACTGTTCCGGGGGAAGCTGGCGCAGGCGGACGGCGATGGACTCCACGTCATTGTCCCCCAAACCGCCGCCCATCAGCAGCGTGTCGCTGGGCACGGAGAGAATCTGACACATCCTCCGCAGCACCGTCAGCGACACGCCCGCCAGCCCCCGCTCCACACAGGAGACGTTTTGGGGCGAGATGCCCACCAACTCGGCGAACCGCTCCTGGGTCAGCCCGGCGGCTTCCCTGGCCCGGCGGACCCGCCGCCCGACCTCCACGTTGATTTCCTTTTTTTCCCGCAACGGCGCATCACCTCCCGCACCTAGTCTATCCAATGTGGGGCTTGACGAAAACAATGCGCCGCATTATAATAACTAAATACTATACATGAGATTGGCGAGCGGCCACACATGAGAAATGGAGGAAAATGCATGAAACAAGCGAGAAAATGGCTGGCGGTTCTGCTGACGCTGGCGCTGGTCCTGGGCGCGCTGCCCATGGCGGCGCTGGCTGCGGAGGACGGCACGGCGGAGGCCGGAAATCTTGACGAGTTCAAGGCGGCCCTGGAAGACGACGCCGTCCGGCGGATTGTAATCACCGGCAGCGTCGTGATTCCGGAGGGGGAACCCCTGGACGCCGGGGAGAAGGAAATCCACGTAACACTGGAGGGCAATCTGCTGCTGGACCCCGGCGCGGTCATGACCAGCGACGCGCCCATGGGGAAGTTCTCCTTTGAGGAGGAAGACGGCGTGTCCCAATGGGACCGCATCGCCTACGGCATGGCGGCGTTCCTGATGGACGATAACGGCCACCGCCGTCTCCTGGGGTCCCTGCCGGAGGACGTGGGCAAAGCCATCGACGGCATGAGCCTGGCGGTGCTCAGCGGCGACGTGACCGTGGAGAGTCAGGCGGATGTCGGCTCCCTTTTCATCATGAACGGCGGGGAGCTGACCATCGCCAAGGGCTGTGAGCTGACCGTACACAAACATATCTATGCCGAAATGGTCAACGACTTTGGCGATCTCTGGATTGACGAGGACACTTACGACGACATCAGGGGCTACAACCGTCCCCGGGTGATGGTCTGCTGGAGCGAGGAACACGGGGACTACGGCAGAGGCATTTCCATGACCCCCTATGACGAGTACGAGATCGAAAAGTTTGTGATTTACGACTACCAGGACGGCGTGTGGGATTATTTCGATGTGGACCAGTCTGAGCTTGTGTTCGAATCGCCCCTGTTCTACGGAGAGGCAGAAGGCCACGGGAACCGTCCGACTCTGACCGCGAAAGGCGCGGAGTGGGGAAAGACCTACGATGTGGCGTACCGGGACTACACGTCCCTGTGGGTATCTATCGAGCTGCCGGACCTGGGCTGCTACAGCGCCCCCGCCGCCTCCACGGCGAACATCCTCACAGGCAGTATCCAGTGCTCCCCCCTGTCCTCCGGCGGGTCCGGCGAGTTTTACGTGTGCGTGAATCCGGATGCCTGGGCCCTGAAAGAGGGCTGGACTGTCTCTGACATCTCCACCCGCTGTGTCCGGTATACGGAGCAGGGCGAAGAAGAGCTGCCGGATTCCCCCGCCGCCGTCGAGAAGGTCCGGGACGGCGTCTGGAAGATCACGGTAGACGGCTGCGACTTCAGCACGGAGTTTACGGCCACCGTGACCAGCCCGGACGGCGAAGAGTCCTATGAAATCGGTTCCGGCCTTTTCATGGAACCGGCGCAGCTCCTGGCCTACAGCGACAGCCCTCTGGACGGAGAGGACAACGGCTGGGGTATCCCCTGGAAGGACGCGTACAAATCCGTCCTCCACAGCACCCTCTCCCTGAAAACCGGGGCCAGTAAGGACGTGACGCTGTATCTGCTGGTGTACCAGTCCATGGCGGAAGACGGCAAACCCGCCGGCTGGTACTGCGAGCCTGTGGATATCGACCGCATTCGGGCCGAGGGCGTGACCATCGCCCAGGCCAAAGAGGACGACGGCCATATCATCCGCATCACCGCCAAGTCCGCCGGGACCCACAAGGTGATCCGGCTGCAAGAGGAGCAGGTCGGGGACGATTGGGTCCCCATCCCCGGCTCCACCCGCGGCGTTCCCCTGACGGTTTCCGTCACCTCCTCCAGCAGCTCCGGCAGTTCCGGCGGCGGCAGCTCCAGCAGCGGGACCATCGTCGGCAACACCGGCGGCAAGGGCGGCAGCAGCGGCGGCGTTTACGCTGTCTCCACTCCCTCCCGCGTCACCGGCGGAACGGTGTCCGTCCGGCCCCAGACCGCCAAAAAGGGAGACACGGTGACCGTCACCGCCGTCCCCGAGGACGGCTATGCCCTGAGCGCCCTGACCGTCACCGCCGCAGACGGGAAGGCGGTCCCCACGACGGAAGCCGGAAGCGGCCGCTATACCTTCGTAATGCCCGCCTCCAAGGTCAGCGTCAGCGCCGCCTTCCAGAAAACGGAGACGGCCCCCGAGCCCGCCCCTGCGGGATTCGCGGACGTAGCCTCCGGCGCGTATTACCGCGACGCCGTGCTCTGGGCCGTGGAGCAGGGCATCACCGGCGGCACCACGGCGGAGACCTTTGCCCCGGAGGCCATCGTAACCCGGGCCCAGACGGCGGCGTTCCTCCACCGCGCGGCGGGTTCTCCTGCGGCGGACGGCGCTTCCTTCGCGGACGTGCCCTCCGGCGCGTACTACGCCGGAGCGGTCCAATGGGCCGCGGAAAAGGGCGTCACCGGCGGCACCGGCGACGGGCTGTTCAGCCCCGGCGCGCCCTGCACCCGTGCGCAGATCGTGACGTTCCTGTACCGGAGCCAGGAGGGCTGAGAGAACTTGTAGAGAAAACGGGCGAGTCAGGCAGACCCTAATCAGCTCCTCGTCCGTAAATTAAGGACAATGCATTGACAGATGGCGCATTACAGTTCGATGAGTTTTGTTTTCACAAGATCATTCTCATCCTGATTGCGCCATTTGTCTCCTTTTTAATGATTTGCCTATAAAAAGGAGTGGCACGGCGAAGCCGTGACGGAGGATTGTCCGCAGGGGCTCCCCACCCGCCTCCGGCGGGAGCCCCTTTCCAAAGGGGCCTTTTCTTTTACTTGCACCTGCCGGAACGGCACAAGCCGCAAGGCAGATTTTTTTAACCTTTGATCAGCGACGCCGCCCCGATCATCCCCGCCCGGTTCCCAAGGGCGGCGATCCGCATTTCCGGCAGCTTCCCCTTCTCCCCTCCGAAGCACTCCCGCTTCGCCATGGCGCGCAGCGGCTCCAGAAGCGTCTCCCCCTGCTGGGAGACCCCGCCGCCCAGCAGCAGGAGCTCAGGCCGGAAAAGATTGATGAGGTTGACCACGCCGGTCCCCAGCCGCCGGATGTACGCTTCCGCCACAACCCGGAGTTCCGGGTCCCCCGCCTCCGCGGCGGCGAAAATCTCCTCCGGCTCCACGGGCCGTCCCGCGGCCCGGGCTCCCTCCCGCTTCAGCGCCGTGGCGGAGGCATAGGCTTCCAGACAGCCCCGCCTGCCGCAGGTGCAGAGCTCGCCGCCCTCCGCGATGACCACGTGCCCCGGCTCACAGCCCTTCAGCAGTTCCCCGTTTACCACGACGCCGCCCCCCACGCCGGTGCCCAGGGTCAGCAGCACCACGTTCCGGTATCCCGCGCCCGCCCCCGCCACAGTCTCCCCCAGGGCGGCGCAGTCCGCGTCGTTGGCCATCTCAATAGGCATGGGCAGATACGGCTTCAAAAGCCGGACCAGGGGCACGTCGTCCCAGCGGAGGTTGTTGGAGTAGAGCACCATGTCCCCCTCCACCGTGCCGGGGACCCCCAGCCCCGCCCCCAGGCACTGGGCCGGGGCTACTCCCAGCTCCTCCAGCAGCTTCAAAGCCTGACGGCCGATCTCCGCCGCCACCGCCTCCGGACCCTCCGCCGGAGTCGGCACGGAGCGGGAGAGCAGCAGCTGCTCCCGGCTGTCCACCAGGCCCAGCTTGATATTGGTCCCCCCGATGTCGACGCCCAGGCGCACCGGGCCCCGTTCCTCCAAAACAGCCATCGCCGCGTCCTCCTTTGTTTCGAATGGTTTTCCTTACATTATAAACGCCTGGGGGCTCCTTGACAACCATTGTCTGCTGTGGAACATCTTTCTGTGCCGCCTCCCTTGCATTCCGGCCAAATCCTGTGATAAAATGGAAAAAAGCTTGAAACGCGAGGGGAGGAAACGGTATGCGGCGTCTGTTGTTAGCCCTGTGCCTCCTTCTGCCGCTCCTCACCGCCTGCGGCGGCGGGCCGGACCCTGTGCCCTTCGCCCCGGAGGAACAGGACCGCCTCACCATCTACACCTCCCACACCGAGACGGTCTACGGCCCCATTATCAAGGAGTTCGAGGAGCGGACCGGCGTCTGGGTCCAGGTGGAGACCGGCGGCAGCGGCGATCTGCTCGCCCGCGTCGCGGCGGAGGCGGAGGCCCCGGTTTGCGACCTCTTTTTCGGCGGCGGGGTGGACAGCCTCCAGTCCTGCGCCGCCCTCTTCGAGCCTTACGTCAGCCCTTTGCAGGACCAGCTCCAGCCCTCCTTCCGCTGCGACAGCGGGACGTGGACCGCCTTTTCCTCCCTGCCGGTGGTGCTGATCTACAACCCTGTGCTCATCCGCACGAACCCGCCGGACAGCTGGCGGAGCCTCCTGGACCCCGCGTGGCGGGGAAAGATCGCCTTCGTCTCCCCCACCGCCTCCGGCTCCAGCTACACCATCCTGGCCTCCCTGCTCCAGATCCTGCCCGGGGACGACCGGGAGCTGCTGGCGGCATTCATCGAAAACCTGGACGGCCGGATTCTGGACAGCTCCACCCAGGTCATCGGCGCAGTGGCCGGCGGCGCCTGCTACATCGGGGCCATCCCGGAGGACGTCGCCCTCCAGGCCATCGCCAACGGGCGGGACGTGGCCTTGCTGGGGCCTAAAGAGGGCACCTGCACCCTCCCCGACGGCATGGCGGTGGTGGCGGGCTGTCCCCATGGGGACAACGCCCGGCGCTTCATCGACTTCGCCCTGAGCGAGGACGTCCAGCGCTACCTGATGGACCATTGTTCCCGGCGCTCCGTCCGGGCGGACCTGCGCCGGGAGGAAGGGGACCGTTTCCTGGACTTCAACTCCTTCGACTACGACGCCGTCTGGGCCGGGGAACAGCGGGAGGCCCTGCTGGCCCAATGGCGGGTGCTGTGGGGTGAGGAAGGGGGCGCGGCATGAGGCAGTGGATCCGCAGCTCCTTTCGGAACCGGATGTTTGCCGTCATGCTGCTCACGGCCCTGGCCCCGCTCCTGCTGGGCGGCGCGCTGATGCTCCGCCTCCAGGTGGAGCGCATCGAAAGCGGCCTCACCCGGCAGGCGGAACAGCAGCTGGACGGCCTTCAGGCCGCGCTGGACGAGGTGTGCGCCTCCTGCGCGGACATCGCCGGGGACCTGGCGGGCAGCACTGTGGTCCACAGCGCCCTCCACCGGGGCGGCGGCGGCTCCCGGACGCTGTATCAGGTCCTCTACCGGACCTCCGAGCCTTTGCGGAACTATGTGCGCTTCGACGTGGCAGACAGCGGCGGGCACTGCCGCTACACCACCGGGACCGCGCTGCCCACCCAAGCCCTGGACACCCACTGGGGCCTCCTGCCGGCGGCGGAAAAAGCGGAATCCCTGGTCTTCCGCTCCGAGACCGGCGGCGGGCTCTCCGCCGCCCAGGCCGTCCGGGACCACGCCGGGGAGCTTTTGGGCTATGTCATCGCCTCCGTGGACCAGGCGGGCTTCGTCAAGCTCTTCGGCGGGCGGTATGACGCCACCTGCGAGGTCCTTCTGCTGGACCGGCAGTGGCGGACGATCTACTACTCCCGCCCCGCCCAGGCCGGGGAAACCGTGGGAGCCCTCCGGACGCAGCTGCTCTCCGGCGCGCCCCTCACCGGGGCCGACGGCGATTACCGTTTTCACGCCGCCCGCCACGGCCCCACCGGCTTCACCCTCATCCTCCAGCAGCCCCGGACCTTCACCGGGCGGGTCATGGACACCATCTATGTGGTCAGCGTCTTCGTGGGCACGCTGTGCGTGCTGCTGAGCCTGCTGTCCACCTGGCTCCTCAGCCGCTACCTCTCCCAGCCCGTCCACCAGCTGGATCAGGCCATGGGCGAGGTGGAGCGGGGCCGGTTCGACGTCCGCCTGGAGACCGGGCGGGAGGACGAGCTGGGCCGTCTGGCCGGGAGCTTCAACCGCATGACCGAGGAGTACCGGGCCAATCTGGAGCGGAACCTCCGCCGCCAGCGGGAGCTGAACGAGACGAAGCTCCGCATGATGCAGGCTCAGCTGAACCCGCATTTTCTATACAACACCCTGGACACGGTGAAGTGGCTGGGGGTGGCCCACCACGCCCCCCAGGTGGCGGAGCTGGCCACCAACCTGGCCGCCGTCCTGCGCTCCGCCATATCCGGGGACGAGATCGTCACCCTGGACCGGGAGCTGGACCTGATCGAGCGGTATCTGGCTATCCAGTCCATCCGCTTCGAGGACCGCTTCACCTGCGAGATCGACGTGCCGGAGCGCTTCCGGAGCTGCCGGGTGCCCAAGCTGGCCCTCCAGCCCCTGGTGGAAAACGCCATTCTCCACGGCGTGGCGGACCTGGAGGAGGGCTATATCAAGCTTACCGCCGAAGAGGAGGAGGGGGACCTGCTCCTCACCGTCTCGGACAACGGCCCCGGCATCCCCCAGGACATCCTGGAGGCCGTCAACAGCCCGGAGAAGCGGACCCCCGGCGGGCACCTGGGACTGTTCAACGTCGACAGCATCATCCGCCTGCACTACGGGCCCCGCTACGGCCTCTCGGTCCTGCCGGGAGAGGGGAGCCGGGTCCGGCTGCGGCTTCCCATCCGGCGAGAGGAGGAGCTTCCATGCTGAAGGTTCTGGTTATTGACGACGAGGCCGTGGTCCGCCGGGGCATCATGCTGGGCGTGGACTGGGCGGCCCGGGGCTGCGTCCTGGTGGGCGAGGCGTCCAACGGCGAGGAGGGCCTCGCCGCCGTGGAGCGCTACAGCCCCAACCTCATCATCACCGACGTGCGCATGCCCCGGCTGGACGGCATCGAGATGCTCACGGAGCTCCGGGCCCAGGGCTGCAAGGCCCACGTCATCCTCCTCACCGCCTACAGCGATTTCGCCTACGCCCGCAGCGCCCTGAAGCTGGGGGCCGACGACTACCTCCTCAAGCCCTTCCGGGACGAGGAGCTGACCGCCGCCATCGACAAGGTCCGCCAGAAGGAGCGGGAGCTGACGGGTCTGGCCCCGGCGGACCTCCTGCCTCTGGCCAAGGGGGACAAGAGCAAATACGTCCTCCAGGCTCTCCAATACATCGCCAGGCACTACGCCGACGAGGACATCAGCATCACCACCATCGCCCAGCACCTCCAGGTCAGCGAGGGGCACCTGAGCCACGTTTTCAAGAAGGAAACCGGCTATACCGTCATCAACTACCTGACCCAGTACCGCATCCACAAGGCCATGGAGCTGCTCCGGGACTGCCGCCGGAAGGTCTACGAGGTGGCGGACGAAGTGGGCTACCGGGACGTGACCTATTTCGGCAGCACCTTCAAAAAGCTGGTGGGCATGTCCCCCTCAGAGTACCAGGACCGATGCCGGTAGGCGCTGTAAAAATTATACAAAAACGGCGGCTGTCTTTTGACGGCCGTCGTTTTTTTGACAGGATTGGCGGAAGAATCGCAGTTCTGCCCGGTTTCCTTCCGGCGGTCTTCCTTGTATACTGTGACTATGGAAACCTCGGATTCCCTGCGGATTTTTAGACAAGGAGACGATGAAATGAAAAAGATTCTTGCGACCCTGCTGGCCCTGGTCATGGTGCTGTCCCTCGCCGCCTGCGGCGGCAAGAGCGGCGGCGACGCCCAGCAGCCCCCCGCCGACGCCCAGCAGCCCAGCGACGCCCCCGCCCCCGCCGGCGACGGCGGCAGCGAGGACAAGGATTACTCCGGCTACACCATCCGCATCTATTCCAACTCCAACTCCACCGAGCGCACCACGTGGCTGATCAACGAGGCCAAGGACGCGGGCTTCACCATCAGCATCGACGACAACAGCGTCATCTCCGGCGACACCGCCGCCATCCAGGCCGCCAATGAGAACAAGGACGGCGACATCCTCTTCGGCCTCAACGAGACCCGCTGGTCCCAGGTCATCAACGGCCAGTATGAGAACCTGAAGCTGGTGGAATGGACGCCCTCCTGGGGCGGCGACGTGGGCGAGTACGTCTATCCCGGCCACGCTTACGGCCTGGTTATCCAGAACGTGCTGATGCTCTACCGCAACGACGAGCTGGGCACCAATGGCGAGGCTCTGAAATTCGACCACTGGGCCGACATCGTGGACTGCGGCTATACCTGGTACCGCCAGAACAAGGTGGGCGGCACCACCAACGCCAACATCAACTCCGCCATGCTCTACGCCTTTGTCGATC
>CAQVQZ010000051.1 GCA_948902155.1 uncultured Oscillibacter sp. | reverse complement strand
CTGAACTGGGCGGCGGCGTAGGGCGCGCCCTCCTTGGGGTGGCGCATGGCGATGACGTCGGCGTAGCAGCTGACGGTGTGGACGGTGTCGCCCACGGTCTCGCCCTTGGCGGTGGAGCTGGACGCCGCCTCGGAGAAGCCCAGGACGCTGCCTCCCAGGGCCAGCATGGCGGACTCGAAGGACAGGCGGGTGCGGGTGGAGGGCTCGAAGAAGAGGGTGGCCAGCTGCTTGTGGGCGCAGGCGTTCTGGTACTTGGAGGGGTTGGCCAGGATATCCTCCGCCGTGGCGATCAGCTCGTTGATCTCCTCTACGGTCAGGTCGGTGATGTCGATGATGTTTCTTGCCATAGTCCATCCTTTCTGTCAATTAGAAATTAGGAGTTAGGAATTCGGAATTTTTCATCTCGAGACAGAAATTCCCGTATTCCTCCAATTCCTAATTCCTCATTACGAATTCCTAATTATCTGAACCAGCTTTCGTCGGAGGGGTTGGCCCGGAACTTTTTCAGGCGGTCGATGTCCTCGGGCTTGATCTTCCCCTCCGCCGCGGCGATTTTGCACACCGCGTCGAAGTTCGACAGGCTGTGGTTTTCCACGCTGGCGGCGGACAGGCGGTCCAGGCCCTTTTGCAGGCCGTAGGTGAAGATGGACACGATGCCCAGGACCTCCGCTCCGGCCTCCCGCAGAGCCTCCACCACGTCGATGCAGCTGCCGCCGGTGGAGATCAGGTCCTCCACCACCACGACTCTCTGGCCGGGCTCCAGCTTGCCCTCGATGCGGTTCTGCCGCCCGTGGTCCTTGCCGCTGGAGCGGACGTAGCCCATGGGCAGGCCCATGAGGTGGCCCACGATGGCGGCGTGGGCGATGCCGGCGGTGGAGGTGCCCATGAGGACCTCCACGTTGGGGTAGTGCTTGCAGATCAGGTCCACCAGGCCCTCCTCCACGTGGGTCCGGACCTCCGGGGCCGTGAGGGTCAGGCGGTTGTCGCAGTAGATGGGGCTCTTGATGCCGCTGGCCCAGGTGAAGGGCTCGTCGGGGCGCAGGAAGACCGCGCCGATGGAGAGCAGGTCGTGGGCGATGGTTTGTTCACGGGTCATATGCAAAACTCCTTTCTTGATGCGAGGCGGTTCATACGGCGAAATAGCCGTTGGAGTCGGCGGGGGCTTCGTCCCGGCCGGTCATGGTATAGGTTCGCAGAGGCGTGACAACGGTGATGCGGTAATCCTCGAAATCCGCTTCCCGGCCCGCCTTCTGGCAGGCCCGGTGGCGGGCCAGGTTCCGCCAGCGCCGGACGCTCTCCTCGTCCCGCCACTGGGATTTGCTGAGAATCTTGTTGGGGTGGACCAGGCTCTGGAAGCGCTCCGCGCCCAGGAAGCCCCCGGCCTTCTCCAGGTCCTCCCGCAGGGACGCCGCCAGGGCCAGATAGCGGTCCATATGGCCCTCTTTCAGGGTCACTTCGAACAATACGGTTACGTCTGCCATGGGTTCCTTCTCCTTCCGGTCCGGGCCGCTTTTCTGCGGCGGGTTTTTATCAAAGGGGCAGCTCGTAAAGCTGGAAATCCGTCAGGCCGGTGTCCTCATAGAAGAGCTGAACGGTTCCCATATACCGAAACCCGGCGGCGGTGTACAGCTTTTCAGCCGGGAGGTTCCCCGCCAGCACATCCAGGCGGAGGGCCTTCTGGCCCGCTTCCTCCGCCAGGCGGATGGCCCCTCGGACCATCTCCCCGGCGACGCCCCGCCGCTGGAAGGCCGGGGCAACTCCCAGGGTATGAAGAAAAGAAACTTCCTCCGGCTCTGCGTCCACGGCCCAGGAAATGGCCTCATAGCCCGGCGTACAGGCGTGATTCAAGACCATGGCTCCCGCCATGACCTCCCCTGCCCAGGCGGTGTACAGCTCGCCGTTTTCCAGGGAGGCGCGGAGAAAGTCCTCCGAGGGGTAGACCCCCTTCTCCCAGCCGGGGAGGTATTTCGAACCCGCCATGCCGTCGATCAGGCCGTCGTAGAAATCCCGGACGATCTCGTAACCGGCGGGGGCGGCTTTTCGAATCTCGATCATGGATGTCCTCCGTCAGCCCAGGAACTCGCTCACCGCCCGGCGGTAGGCTTCTACCGGGTCCGCCGCCTGGGTGATGGGACGGCCCATGACGATGTAGTCGCAGCCGCTCTGTCCGGCTTTCTCCGGAGTCATGACCCGCTTTTGGTCCCCCGCGTCCCCGCCGGCGAAGCGCACGCCGGGGGTCACAGTGCAGAAGGCAGACCCGCAGCGCTCCTTTACCAGCGCCGCCTCCAGGGGAGAGCAGACCACGCCGTCCAGGCCGCTGGCGGCGGCATTTTTGGCATACGAGAGGACCGTCTCCGCCATGGGGGTATCGATGAGCAGCTCGTTTTTCAGGGCGTCCGCGTCGGTGCTGGTCAGCTGGGTGACGGCGATGAGGAGGGGCCGGGTTCCGTCGGGGCGGGTCAGGCCCTCCAGGGCCGCTTTCATCATGGCGGACGCCCCGGCGGCGTGGAGGTTCACCATGTCCACGTCCAGCCGGGAGAGGACGGCCATGGCCCGCTTGACCGTGTTGGGGATGTCGTGGAGCTTCAGGTCCAGGAAGATGGGGTGCCCCCGGCCCTTGATCTCCCGGACGATCTCCGGGCCCCCGGCATAGAACAGCTCCATGCCGATCTTCACAAAGGGTTTTTCCCCGGCGGGGAAGCGGTCCAGAAATTGCAGGGTCTCTTCGCGGGTGGGGAAGTCCAGGGCGATGATCACGTCTTTAGCCATGGTGCGCGCCTCCTGTCAAATCAGAAATGTTGGTGACGCCCAGGCGCTGGCACACGCCGGGCAGGTTCTCGATGATGGTTTTGCAGCAATAGGGGTCCCGCAGGGCCGCGGCCCCCACCTCCACGGCGCTGGCTCCCGCCAGCATCATCTCGGCGGCGGTCTCGGCGCTGTCCACGCCGCCGCAGCCGATGATGGGCAGGTCCGGAAGGGCCTCGTACACGTCCCACACCATCCGCAGGGCCACCGGGAACACGGCGGGGCCGGACAGGCCCCCGGTGCGGTTCGCCAGGAGGGGGCGCTTGGTGGCGAGGTCGATGCGCATGCCCAGCAGGGTGTTGATGAGGCACAGGCCGTTGGCCCCCTCCGCCGCGCAGGCCCGGGCGATCTCCGCAATGTCCGTCACGTTGGGGCTGAGCTTCATGAAAACGGGCTTTTTCGTCGCCGCCCGGACGGCACGGGTGACGGCGGCGGCGCTCTGGGGGTCGGAGCCGAAGTTTTTGCCCCCGGCGTGGACGTTGGGGCAGGAGATGTTGACCTCCAGGATGGCGGCCTGGTCTACGTCCTCCAGCTTCCGGCAGTTCTCGGCGTACTCCTCCAGGGAGAAGCCGCAGACGTTGGCGATGACCGGGCCTTGGAAGATGCGGGCGATGTTGGGGACCTCCTCCCGGAGGACGGCGTCCATGCCGGGGTTTTGCAGTCCCACGGCGTTCAGCATCCCGGAGGCGGTATCCGCCACGCGGGGCTGGGGATTGCCGGTACGGGGCTGGGCGGTCGTCCCCTTCCAGGAGAAGGAGCCCAGGATGTTCAGGTCGTAGAGCTCCGCGAACTCCCGGCCGTAGCCGAAGGTGCCGGAGGCGGGGATGATGGGGTTTTTCAGGGGCACGCCCGCCAAATTGACAGAGAGGTTTACCATAAAATTTCCTCCTTCTGGAACACCGGGCCGTCTTTGCAGACCCGGCGAGGGCCGTTTTTCGTCTCCATGGTGCAGCCCACACAGGCCCCGAAACCGCAGGCCATCCGGGCCCCAAAACTGAACTGTCCTTCGGTGATTTGGGCCAGGGCCCCCACGGCTTGCAGCATGGGCGTGGGGCCGCAGGCCAGGACATAGTGACAGTCGGGCAGGGTTTTCAGCACGTCGGTCACAAGTCCCTTCGTTCCCAGGCTTCCATCCTCCGTGGCGATCAAAACGCGGTAGCCCATGCGCTCCCAGTCGCCGCTATAGAAAATGTGGGCCTGCTCTTTCGTGGCAAAGCCCGCCACGATCGCTTGGATCTCCGCGCCCGCCTCCTTCATGCGGCTCACCAATCCATACAGCGGTGCAATGCCGCTGCCGCCGCACACCAGGACGGCGTTCTTTCCTTTCGCCGCAGAGACGTCGTAGCCGTTTCCAAGGCCGGTCAGCATATCCAGCTTCGTCCCTATGGGGAAATGAACCAGCTCCTGAGTCCCTTCTCCGGCCTCTTCGACCAGCAGCTCCAGGCCCCCATCCCACCACTCATAAACGGCGATAGGACGCCGGAGAAACTTTCCGGGCAGCTCAATGTTGACAAACTGTCCCGGCGCGGTGATGGCAGAGGTATCCCCCGCCAGACGCAGCAGCCAGACGCCGCCGCCCTTAAACTGCGCTTGTTCCAGCGTAAAGATTTCCTGTTTCATTCTCTGTCCTCCTGATAGATCATTTTTCCGCCGCAGAGGGTCATGACTACGGCGGCAGTTACCTTCCGGCCTTCGAAGGGCGTGGCCCGGCCCAGGGAGCGGAAGCGCGCCGGGTCCACCACGCCGGGACGGTCCAGGTCCAGCACCGTCAGGTCGGCGGGCTGGCCCTCTTCAATGGTTCCGCCGGGGAGGCGGAAGATTTTCCGGGGATTGACGCACAGGGCGTTCAAGATGACTTCCAGGGGGACCTTGCCGGGTTTCACCAGCTCCGTGTACAGGACGGGGAAGGCGCATTCCAGGCCCACCACGCCGTTGAGGCTTCCCCGGAGGCCCTTGGATTTCTCCTCCGCCGAGTGGGGGGCGTGGTCCGTGGCGATGCAGTCCACCGTCCCGTCCAGCAGGCCCGCCACCAGGGCGTCCCGGTCGGCGGCGGAGCGGATGGGGGGATTCATTTTAAAGCGGCCGTGGTCCTGGAGGTCCTCGTCGCAGAGGGTCAGGTAATGGGGGCCCGTCTCGCAGGTGACGGGGAGGCCCTCCGCCTTGGCGGCGCGGATGAGGGCCACGCTCTCCTTGGTGGAAACGTGGCAGACGTGGTAGCGGCATCCGGTCTCCCGGACCAGCCGGAGGTCCCGCTCCACCTGCTTCCACTCGCTGGCGGGGTCGTTGCCCGTCAGGCCGTGGGCCTTGGCGTAGGCCCCGTCGTGGACGCACCAGCCCTTCGCCAGCAGGGACTCGTCCTCGCAGTGGGCCACGATGGGCTTGTCCAGCTGCTTGGCCCGCTCCATGGCCGCGCGCATCCGGTCTTCCGACTGGACGCCCCTGCCGTCGTCGGAGAAGCCGGGGACGTGGGGGGCCAGGGCTTCCAGGTCGGACAGGGACTCGCCCTTTTCGCCCTGGGTGATGGAGCCGTAGGGGTAGACGCGGACGGCGGCGTCCCGGCGGATGGCCTCCAGCTCCGGGGCCAGGGTCTCCGGGCGGTCCGGCGCCGGGTTCAGGTTCGGCATGGCGCAGACGGCGGTATACCCCCCTGCGGCGGCGGCGGCGGTGCCGGAGGCCACCGTTTCCTTATAAGAAAAACCAGGCTCGCGAAGATGGACGTGTACATCAACGAAGCCTGGAACAACGGTTAAATGATTCAATTCAATGACGGAAGCCCCGTCTCTGGGAAGGCTGGGGGAAACGGAAACAATACGGCCCTGGGAAATGGCAATGTCCAGAGGCTGGAAGCCCCCGTCACGAAAGACGGTCCCGCCGGTCAGCAGCAAACGCATAGACATTCTCCTCTCCGAGTTTCTCAAACAGATATCATATCGGAAAACGGGGCGGTTGTCAACGGGGTTTTTCGGAATGCGGTTTGATTCGTGTATATTGTCCTGTTTGTTTTTCATGAGGCTTTGTAGAAGCAATACAGGGGCGGCGGCAGCCGTCCCTGTATGAAAGCTCCGATTGGGCCATTTCCTTTCATATGAGGATCAAGAGTAAGACGGGCTGTTTGCCCGCTTCGCGGCAAAGGCGCTGGGCCGCGACTTACACAATTTGTTACGAGAGCTTTTTAAGTCGCGGCCGGGGAATTTCGCGCCTGCGGGCGCGCCCAATGGGCTCCGCCCCTTGGAACCCCGCAGCCTTTGTAAAGGCTGGCGAAACTTTTTCCTGCGCTCCACGCTCTTTTTTAAGCCTTGATTTGCATTTTCATACATCTATCAAAATTCTACAGATACAGAAAGGGGAAATCGACCCTTGCACCACCCTCAGCAGGAGGCCAGCAGAGCCTCCAGGTCCTCCCGGGAGAATTTCTGCACGTTGTCGCAGAAGCGGCAGGTCAGCTCCGCGCCGCCCTGCTCGTCGATCATCTGCCGCAGCTCCTCCCGGCCCAGGCTGATGAGGGCCCGTTCCATCCGCTCCCGGCTGCAGTCGCAGCGGTATTCCACCGGGCACTTCTCCAGCACCTCCAGCTCCAGCCCCGGCAGGGCCCGGCGCAGCAGGGACTCCGGGTCCGGGTCCTGAAGCAGCAGCTCTGTCACCGGCCCCGCGGCCCGGAGGGACGCCTCCAATTGGGCGGCAGTCTCCTCTCCCGCGCCGGGAAGGAGCTGCACCAGGTATCCCCCCGCCGCCAGCACGCTCTGGTCCCGGTCCACCAGGACCCCCAGGCCGCAGGCGGTGGGAACCTGCTCGGATTCCACAAAGTACAGGGCGATGTCCTCGGCGATCTCCCCCCACAAAAGACCCACGCTGCCCACATAGGGCTCTTTCATCCGCAGGTCCCGGATCACCGTCAGAGTGCCCTGATTGCCCACGGCGGTCCCTACGTCCAGCTTGCCGTCCTCCCGGAGGGGCAGGTCCACCAGGGGGTTGTCCACCGTGCCCCGGACGTTGCCCTCGTGGTCGGACACGGCCAGCAGCGTGCCCAGAGGGCCGCCGCCTTTGATTTGCAGGGTCAGGCTGGCGGCTTCCTCTTTCAGGGCGTTGCCCATCATGGACGCCGCCGCCAGGAGCCGCCCCAGCGCCGCCGTGGCCACCGGCAGGGTCTTGTGGATCTGCCGGGCCCGCTCCGTCAGGCCCCGTGTGGAGACGGCGGACACCTTGATAAAGCCATCCTTGGAGATGGCGCGGATGAGTTGGTCGTTCACATGGTCGCTCATAAAATCACACCTCGGCGGTAAAGCAGGAATCCGGAATTTTTCCTTTCACCCGGCCTGGAAAATTCCTAGGGCCTGTTCACATAAGCCCAAACACACGTCTTTCCGGCAAATTTTGCCGGCTGCCGCGTTGAAAATTTTTGACGTACGTCAGTACGCCTGCAAATTTTTGCCTTGCATTCGGCAAAATTTGCTCGGAAATCCGCGTATTTGGTTTATGTGAACAGGCCCTAACTCCTAATTCCTAATTGTCCAAAATCTTACGGTCCGCTTCACTCCGCCTGGAACTGCCAGCGGTCCTCGTTCAGCCGCGGGGAGCGGTCCGTCAGGTCGCCGGTGAGGCGGATTTTGGAAAAGCCCGCCTCGGTCAGGCACTGCCGCAGGGCCTCTTCGCTCCAGGCCCGCTCCCGGTGCTCCTCAAAGCTCCGGTCCCAGGCCCCGTCGGCGCGGAGGCGGAACAGGTCCACCTGATAGGTGCAGACCTGTTTCTTTTCCGAAAAGAAGGTCCGCCAGACGCACAGGCTCTCCTCCGTCTCGTCCATATAGAGCTGTCCGTCCATCCGGCGGAGCTTGTAAGGGGTGTTCACGTCGAACAGGAACAGGCCCCCCGGTTTGAGCCAGCGGCGGACCCTGCGGAAGGTCTCCCGCAGGTCCCGCTCCCGGGTCAGGTAGTTCAGGGAGTCCAGGGTGGAGACCACCGCGTCCACCGGCTGGGCCAGGCGCAGCCGGGGCATGGACTGGAGAAGGAACAGGGGCGGGTCCTCCAGATTCGCCGCCTTCGCCGCCGCCTGGGTCAGCATCTCCTCGGACCCGTCAGTGGCCAGCACCTCATAGCCCCGTTTGGCCAGGAGACAGGCGATGGTCCCCGTGCCGCAGGCCAGGTCCAGCACCGTCCGGACGGGGACGGCGCTCTTGTGCAGCCGCCGCTCCAGAAACGCCGCCCGGCGGCGATAGGCCCCGTCGGCCATCAGGCCGTCGTAGCTGGCGGCCAGGGCGTCGTAGGCGCTCACGGCTTCTTGTCCTTGATCCGGGAAAAGAGCTGGGCGTAGGCCCCGGTGCCGTAGTTCAGGGAGCGGTTCACCCGGCTGATGGTGGCGCTGGACGCGCCGGTACGCTCCAGGATGTCGTTATAGATCATGCCGTCGTCCAGCAGGGAAGCCACCTCGAAGCGCTGCTCCATGCTCCGCAGCTCCGCCACCGTGCAAAGGTCCTGGAAAAACTGATAGCACTCCTCCTCGTCCCGCAGCTGCAAAATGGCCTTGTAAAGCTGGCCGCTTTTTTCTTTCTTGCCGATTTTCACACGCAGACCTCCTGACTGAGAACCTGTATTCATAACCGGGAAATGCCGGCTGAGGGAGGGATTTTGCCTCCCATCGAGGCAATTTTTTTCGCGGGCCGCCGCCCGGGGAAAAATGGAACAAAGGGTGGGGACAAAAGACCCGCTCAGACGGCGTTCAGCGGTTGTGAATACAGGTTCTAAAATCTTGTCTCCTATTTTAACCGTTCAGTGCGCGAAAGTAAAGGGGGCAAGGGCAGAAATTTTTCCACAAAAACGAATCCGTCACCCTTTCCCCCTCCCCCGCATAGGCTGTAGAAATTCGGAGAAAGGGGCGTTGGCTGTGGGGGAGCGTTTGGGGGCGCTAAAGACGGAGCCTTTCGCGGCGGAGCGGGAGTGGACGGTGGAGGGCGTGCCGGTGCTGTCGGCGGCGGTGGAGGTCCCCCAGCCGGAACCGGCGGGGGACAAAGTCTCCCGCCGCATCAAGCGTTTTTACCAGCTGCAGTGCCGCTCCTTCCTCCGCTACTGCGAGCGCTGCCTGCTGCCCCAGGCGGCGGCGGAGTACCGGGCGGCGCTGTCCGCCAGCCGTCCCCTGCCCACATTCCGGGCGGAGCTGGGCTATCGGGTCACCTACAACGAGGGGGGCCTGTGGAGCCTCTACACCCAGAGCCGGGAAACGACGGGGCCGGGCCGGACCCTCCTCACCCGCCGGGGGGACACCTGGGACCTGGCCGCGGGCTACCCGGCGGCGCTGAAGGACTTCTTTCCCGCCGGAGCGGCCTGGAAAAAGGAGCTGCTGGCCCGGGCGGCGGAGGAGATCCAGCGGCGGGAGCGGGCCGGGGCGGGCCGCTGGCGGGAGGACTGGCGGCGGGAGCTGCGGCGGCGCTTCAATCCCCAGAATTTCTATCTGACGCCGGAGGGGCTGGCGTATTTTTACCCCATGTACGCCATCGCCCCCGCGTCGGAGGGCATCCCGGTGTTCCTTCTGCCCTATGACGCGGGGGCGGCGGCCCGTCAGCGGGGCTGACGGCAGAAGCGCAGTACGCCTCTAGACCAAAATATCGGCGCAAAAGTCCAGTATTACCGAAAAGAGCGGGGGCTGACACGCAATGACATTCCGTTCAGCAGGAAATAAAAAGGCCCCTTTCAAAAGGGGCCTTTTTATTTCCTGCTTAGCTTCACGTTATTGGTCCACAGGGGCGGAACATTCATCTTAAAACCGTAAGAAAATCGTAAGGAATTTGTCGACTATTTCGTAAGAAACCCCTGTTACAATAGGGCCATTCCACAAAGGAGATGGTTCTATGAAACACGGGAAATCCTTACTCTGCCTCCTCTTGGCCCTCATGACCGCCTGCGCGCCGCCGGGGGAGGGAACTTTGAAAGCGGGTACGATCTCCCGCCGCCCGGCGGCGGACGCCATTTTGTGGGAGTCTACTCCCCAGGAGCTGCTTTCCTCCGGCGACCTCCGGGGCGCGGATCTGCGGGAAATGGACCTGTCCGGCCTGGAAAACGGCCTTTTCTCCGCCGACTTTGACACATACACCCAATGGCCGAAGGCCCTGCCGGAGTCTTTCGACCCTGCCCGGCTTCTGGACTTGGGGAAGGACCCCGGCCTGGGCCTCCGGACACTCCATGAGCGGGGTATCACCGGAAAGGGCGTAGGCATCGCCATCATCGACCAGACCCTGCTGGTGGAACACCGGGAATATGGGGACCGCCTCCGCCTCTATCAGGAGTACCACGGCATGGCGGAAAACAGCGCCTCCACTCACGGCCCCGCCGTGGCCTCTATCGCCCTGGGGCAGACCGTGGGCGCGGCTCCGGAGGCCCTGCTGTACTTCATCGCCGACGACGTGGGAACCGGGGAAGGAGAGGACTTTGTCCGGGACATGACGTATTATGCCGAAGATGTGGACCGCCTGACCGTTTTCAACAAGACGCTCCCGGAGGATGAAAAAATCCGCGTGATCTCCATGTCCGTGGGCTGGATGCCGGACACGCCGGGGGCGGAGGAGCTGGAAGCCGCCATCAGCCGGGCCAGAGAGGCGGGAATCGCCGTGGTCTGCGTCAACAGCCGGGACCCGCTGCTGGAGCCCTGGATGGGCATGGGGCGGCGGCGCTATGGCAGCTACAACAATCGGGGGGACCTCCGCCCCGGAGCCTTCTGGGCGGACCAGCTGTACAGCGGGGAATACCGGGGGTCGGACGGGTCCCTGCTCCTGGCGCCCATGGACCGCCGGACTACAGCCTCCCCGGCGGGGGAAGACGTCTACGCCTATTTCGCCGAGGGCGGCATGAGCTGGGTCTGCCCCTACGTGGCGGGGCTCTACGCCCTGGCCTGCCAAGTGAAGCCGGACGTGACCTATGAGGAATTTCTCTCCGCCGCCCAGGCCACTGCCCGGCCCATTTCCATCTGGAAGGATGGGACGGAGTATCCTTATGGCAAGGCGGTGGACCCGGCGGCGCTGCTGTCAGAACTGGAAACATAAAAAAGCGGACGGCATTGCCGTCCGCTTTCCTGTTTCAATTTACGCGATCCGCGCCAGCCACTTCAAATCGTAGGGCTCAAAGACAACCTTCTCGTACGCTTCCACGTCCAGGGGCGTGCCGTCCCAGTCGCCGTGGATGTCGCCGTTCTGCTTGATGAGGATGTCGTACAGAATGTCGTAGGTGACGCCGTCCGCCGGGTCCGTCTCCACAATGGTGGAATAGGGCAGGGTCTTGTGATAGGTCAGCTCCATGCCCTGATAGTCGAAGTGGAAGCCGCAGCGCATCCGGCAGCCGTCCAGGCCCGTGTACCGGGCAATGGCTTTCAGGTCCCGGAGAATCTTGTCCCCCTCTTCCTCATAGAGGTTTTCCGGCGTGGTGGCAGTGTAGTCGAACCGGAACTGGATGGACGCGCCGGGAACCTTTTTGAAGCGGTCCAGGTAGGGGACCAGGTCCTTCGCGGGGTAGTCCTTGTAGAGCACGCAGTTCACCCGGAAGGGCACCGGGAGCCGGGCCAGCAGGCCGTCGTTGGACTCCACCACGTACTTCTGCATATGCCGGGAGACGTTGACGCAGGTGATCTTATGCTTGTTCTTCTCCGCAAAGGCCAGGATATCCTCCTCGGTCTGGAACTCGGACACGGGCAGGGTGGTGTTGATATAGACCTTGTGTGTGGTGGGAATCTCGTCCAGCATGGACTGGAGGACCGTCAAATCGGCGAAGGGCTCCCCGCCGGTGAACACGAAATCACAGTAGGGCGTGATGGCGTCCATCCGGCGGATGCTGGCGCGGATTTTCTCGGCGGAGAAG
>CAQVQZ010000050.1 GCA_948902155.1 uncultured Oscillibacter sp. | reverse complement strand
GCCATCGACGTGCAGTGCATGCTCCGCTGGGAGGAGAACGGCGGCATGGTCTACCACGACTGGCCGCAGAAGAAGGAGATGCTCCCCTACGTCCGCTTCCTGAAAACCGACGCCGCCGAGGCGGAGATCCTCACCGGCCTGACGGACCGGGCGGAGGCTGCCAAGGTCCTCTACGGCTGGGGCGCGCAGGAAATCCTCATCACCCACAACACCGAGGTCCTGGTCTACGACGGCAAGGAAATCTACACCTGCCCCATCAAGGCCCGGAGCCTGGGAGGCCGCACGGGCCGTGGCGACACCACCTTCGCCTGCTACATCAACGAGCGCCTGACCCAGGACATCCCCACGGCCCTCCAGACCGCCACCGCGCTGGTTTCCCTGAAAATGGAGACCCCCGGTCCCTATCAGGGCGCCCGCAGCGACGTGGAGGCTTACATCAAGGAGTTCTATTAAAATATAGCCGCCGCCCCCGGCCTTGCGGCCGGGGGCGAACCTGTATTTCGCGGTGAAAAGACCGGCGGGCCGTTTCGGCCCGCCGGTCAGCTTGTCGAAAAAGTCTTTTCGACAAGCTGCTTACGATTTCAGAACTTTCAAAAAAGTTCTGAAATCGAATGATTGAAATAGCGCAGGAAACCCTTCCTGGGTTTCCCGCGCACACCCTTCCTTCCCGTCTAATCAGATTTCGGCATCTTTTGACAGACTGACCGGCGGGCCGTTTCGGCCCGCCGGTCCTCGTTTTCTTACAGCACGTTCTGCACGAACCGCGTCAGGATGACCGCCGCCTGTCCCCGCGTCGCGTTTCCGCCGGGGGACAGGATTTCCGCCGTGACGCCGTTGATCATCCCCGCCGCCAGGGCCCACCGCAGAGGCTCCACGGCGTAGGACGCGGCCTGCCCCGCGTCGGTGAAGGCGCTCAGGTCCGCCTGGGCGGAGACGTCCCGGCCCTTCCGCATGGCGTAGCGGTGGAGAAACGCCGCCAGCTGCTCCCGGGTGATGGGGTTTCCGGGGCGGAAGGTCCCGTCGCTGTACCCGTTGACGATGCCGTTGGCCGAGGCCCAGGAAACCGCCTCCGCATAGTAGGCGTCCGCCGCCACGTCCCGGAATCCGCTCAGCCCGGCGGCGGGAGAACCCTCCAGACGGTGCAGGATGGCCACGATCTGTCCCCGCGTGGTGGTATTGCCGGGGGAGAACGCGGTCGTGGTGGTTCCGTTCATCAGCCCCGCCTCGAAGACATAGCGCACCGCGTCATAGCACCAGTCCCCCGGAAGCACATCCAGGAACGACAACCCGCCGCCTGGAGTGAACGTGGCCGAAACCTCCACGTCCTGGTCCGGCATGGAGAAGGTGTAGCGGTTCAGCCCGTCCCGGCGGAGGGAGACCTCCCGTCCCCTCTCGTCCACGGCGCGGATGGACTCCAGGACATACCCGGCCTCGGGGGTCACGGTGAGGGTCACCAGTTCTCCCTCCCCGGCCCCGGTGGGCCGCGCGGTCACGGAGCCGTGGTCCAGGGGGGCGACGCGGACGCGGAAATCCCCGCCGTCCCGCTCCAGGGGCACACGGACCGCGCCGCCCTCCAGGGGCTTCAGGTCCTTGTCCAGCGCCAGCACCGACGCCCGGTGGGGGAGGCTGTATCTCCCCTCCAGCGACAGCGCGCCCAGCCGGAGGGACCGGCCGCTGAGCGGCGCGTCCTCCGCCACCAGGTAGATGGTTACTGCAGCCTCGTCCCGGTCCGCCTCCACATGGCAGTCCGGGCTGTACACGTTCTTCGGAGCCGGGGCGAAGCGGGCCTCTTCACAGGTCCCTTCCAGCACCAGCTGGATCTGGACGGCGGAAACCTCGTCCCGCAGTCCCTCCAGCGTCAGCTCCACGCCGTCCCTGCCCTCTTCGCAGCGCAGCGTCCAGCTTTCCGCCGCCGACACCGGCAGCCCGCAGAGCAGGCACAGCGCCAGCAGGCCGGTCAAAAATCTCTTCATCAGCCTTCCTCCAATACAATTGCCGGCAGGTCCGTTCCGCCGGGGGTGTTGATCCAAAGGGTCTCCGCCGTCACCCGCTGGCTGTCCGCCGTATCGGGCAGGTCGGTCCGGGAGAGCACGGCCCGCATCTGGGCGGGCAGGAGGCTGGCGTCGTTGCAGCCGCTGGTTTCGCCCTGGAGCTCCGCCTCCCGCTGGACGTTGGGGATGAAGAGGAACAGCCCGTCGCTGATATCGCTGACCTCCCCGTCATCGGGCACCTCGGCGAAGAGCAGCGTCCTGCCGTCCAGCCAGCGCTGTTCCGTCTCTATCTCCACTTCGTCGTCGCCGGTGAGGATGGTCCGGCTGAACAGGCCCTCGATCTTCACCGTCTGGTAAACCGGATTCCCCCGGTAAGTCCCGGTGACGATCAGCGTCCCTGCGGGAATCACCTGTCCGTCCTCCGTTCCATAGCGGTACTCCTCAGAGAGCACGCCCACGCTTCCCGTCTCCAGGAAGGCCACGTCGTCCCCGGCGTAGCTGATCAGGCAGATATCCCCGTCCGCCGTCCCGCCGGGCACGCCGGTGATGGTCACGGTTTTTGCGTCGTAGGTCCAGATGCGGGTGTCTTCCGCTCCCGCGCCGGGCTTCTGGAAGTAGGTCAGGTAGCCGGAGGGGTCGTCCACCGCCTGGTTCCCCTGGCCGAAGTCCCCGGACCGGGCGGTAACGGTCCTGCCCTCTTCGTCCGTCACGTCCACCTGGAACGCGCCGGAGTCAGGCGCTCCCATAACCTTCAGGCCGGAGACGGGCGTCTCCTCCTCCAGGCTCAGGATGACCGTATCTCCCTCCCAGGACACGGTATAAGCGTCCTGGGGCACGGTTTTGTCGTAGGCAATCCGGATTTCCTCCGCCTGGGCCTCCCCGAAGAGATTCCCCAGGCTGTCGTAGGCCCGGACGCTGTAGGTGTAGGTCCGGTGGTTGGCGGAGCCGATGGTATCCGTATAGGTCTCCTCGGTGGTGAAGCCGATGGGCACGCCGTTGCGGAGGATTTCATAGCCCTGGAGCTCTCCCCGGTCGAGGAAGGAGGAGATGGTCAGTTCGATCTGCTTCTCCCCCTCCTTCGCAGCCGTGACGGAGACGCTCCCCTGTCCCGCCGGAACGCCGTCCAGCCGGTCCCGGCGGCTCTGGTCGTTCAGATACCAGAGGGCCCGTTCCTCCGCCGGGTACTGGGCCAGAGCGGCCCTGGTCCCGTCGCTGAGGGTCATGCCCCACCGGGTGAAGAACTCCGTCAGGTCCCGGTTTGCCGCAGCGGAAGCCGTCCGGGCCACCCGGTCCTGATAGCCGTCCTCTCCGCCGAAGTAGGTCCCGGCCTTCCAGTCTTTGAAGAAGCGGTTGTAGAAGTCCATAGGCTCCTCCCCGCCGTCATAGGCCAGATGGAGCTGCCAGTAAAGCCCCAGCTGGACGAACACGTCGTTGGAGTCCCCAGGGAGTCCCTGGGCGGTCTTGTTGAAGACGCCCGCGTACTTTCCGCTTTTTTCCAGCCGGGAGGGCAGGGTGTTCTCCCCGCCGTCGTAAGTCTGGACCATGAGGGAATAGAGGTTGTTGGTGATCTCGGCCTTGCCCAGCTTATCCATGTTGTGGCCGATTTCGTGGACGACGCCCCAGCCGAAGAGCTGGTTGGCCTGGGCGCCGCCCAGCATGGCGATGGGCTTGCCGCACACCATTCCGGCGCAGGAGCCGTAGCCGATGCCGATGTGGTTCCCCGCAGCGTACATGAACGCGCCGGTGAACATCTGCATGCACCGGATATTCTGCCGGGTCTGCATGTCGTTCTTCTCGTAGGTGTTGTCGATGCCCTGGGTGGTTTTGCAGATATGCATCACATCCTCCCAGGCCAGCACCGCCTGATAAATCGTCTCGACCCGCTCGTCCCGGCTCTGCCCCGCGCCGCCCAGCACGGCGGCGGCGGGAAGGGACAGCAGCATCGTGGGCGTAGAAATCTCCGTCACGTTGCGCCAATCCGTCGTCTTGGCGGAGGAAACCAGGCCGGCCCCATAGGCTTCCAGCTCGTCTGCATAGCGCCCCAGGACCTCCCGCCGGGCCCCGTCGCTCAAATCGTACCAATTCGCCAGCTCCAGCACGGGGATATCCACCGCCCGGCGGACATGGAGCCGGATATTCTCGGGGTTCGTCCCGCCGTAGGACAGGTAGAGGCTGCCGCCCCTGGGGGTATTCTGACTGCCGATCTGGGGCACGGTCAGTACGTTCCGCCCGTTGGACAGCGCGCCGATCTCCGCCCGCCAGGCCGAGGCTTCGGCGTTGAACTGGCTGGCGTAGACCGTCAGCTTCTGCCCCGCCGGGATGCCGGTGGCGTAGATGGTGATCTCCTGCTTCCCGGCCGCCGCCGCGCCCAGAGGCTGGAGGACGCTGCCGCCCTGCTGGTACAGCCCGCTGTCCGCCCCGCCGTCGCGGGACTCGACGCCGTTGACCACCACGCCGCCGGAAGCGCCGTTCAGCAGCTCCTCCGCCAGCTTCAGCTCGTCGGCCAGGGCCTCGATGTTCAGGTAATAGTTTCTCTCGTCTCCCTCCAGCCGGACCCGGAGCGCGTCAATCTGCGCCTGGGTGACGCCGGGGCGCAGGGTGGTCCGAAGCTCGCCGGCAAAGAGGTTTTCAATGTTGTCCGGCAGGCAATGGGCCGGGTCGTATTCCATGAACATCAATTCCGACAGGCTCACCGCCGTGTAGGCCACCTGCTCGATGGTAATGGAAATCTTCACCACGTCCGTCACCGGCTTGAAGGGCAGCACGGCGAACTTGGTCACGCTGGGGTTGTTCCGCACCGCCTGCCAGGTGTGATGGTCGGACCCGTCGCCCCCCTGGAGGGGATCGGGGGACACCAGCGTGCCGGGGCCGTTCAGGTCGTCCCCCTGCCGCCAGACCGTGACGGTATACAGCCGCAGGTTGTTGGCATAGCTCCCGTCCAGCCGGGGCACCCAGATGACGCTGCTCAGGTCCACGGGCTGCTTGAAGGTGGCGAACATCTGCTTGCTGTTCCACCAGTTGCCGTCGCCGTAGGAGTGGGAGGTCCAATGGGTGCTGAAATCCCCGTCGGCCATAAAGGACTCCTGGAAGGGCTTCCCGGCGGGATAGGCGGTGGGCGACACGTTATTCTTGTTGGCCAGCCACACCCGGTCGATGGCCGTCCAGTCCAAGACGCCCTCGGTGGGGATGCCCGCCGGGCGGGAGTAATCGACGGCGGCAGGCGTTCCCAGGGCCGTGCGGGAGGGCCCGCTGGTCCCGATGCTGTTCCCCGCCGTGACGTAGATGGAATACTCCACGCCGTTGGTCAGCCCGGTGATGGTGGTGCTGGTCCCGCTGAGCCGCCCGCCCCACTGGCGGAACGTGCTCTCCGACGAGGGCTTGTACCAGACCTCGTAGAACGTGGCGTTCTCGCTGGCCTTCCAGGACACCGGCAGAGCGCTGTCCAGGGAGCCCACGCTGACCATGTCCGGCGGGCTGGGAGCCCTGGCGGGCTGCGGCGTCGCCGCCACGGGGTCACAGGCGGCGCCCTCCCAATTCCCGTCCACCGGCGTGACGGTGAAGAGATAGGTTTTCAGGTTCTCCAGCCCCGTAATTTCGGTACGGGGCACGTTCACCTGGAGGGACTTCTTCGTCCCGCCGCTCTCGAGCCAGTAGTCCACCCGGTACCCGGAGACGTTGGGCAGCTCCGTCCAGCGGAGGGACACCCGCTCGCTCCCGGCGGAGGCGGTCAGATTCCGGACTTTATTTTCCGTGGGCGCGGGGTCCTCCGGCACGATGTCCTTCAGGAACCGGATGGACTCCACCGTGATGTACTCGCCGCCCTCGGACCGGGTCACGGTGACGGTGATCTCCTTGACGGCCACCCGCCGCCCCAGGGAGATGGTGACGATGCTGCTGCCCTCCACCGGCCCGATGGCCCGCACGCCCTCCGGCAGGGAGAGGTCGAAGGCAAACGTCTCTCCGCCGCCGCCTGCGTAGGCCACGGCCACGGTTCCCTCCTTCATGGCCCCAGGGCCCTCGGGAGAGACGATTTGGATTTCCTCCATCTCCACCGCTTTTGACATGGAGACGCTGAAGCTCACCGGACCGCCGCCCGCCGCCAGGGTCACGGTCTGGCCGTCGTTTCGAAGCAGATTTTCCAGCGCGCCGGAAACCAGGCTGACGCCGCCCCCCAGGCTGACGCCGATAGAAGCGCTGCTGCCGCTGCTGCTGCCGCCGTCATCGCCGCTGTTGCCGCCGGAAGGCGGCACAGGCGCCGGCAGCAGCGCGGTATCCCGGACCTCCGCCTGTCCCCTGGCGCTGAGATTCCGGGTGAGATAGGTCAGGTCGTAAATGTCGATGGCCCCGTCGCCGTTGAGGTCATAGCGCTCCAGGTCCCGCCGGCTCTCGCTTCCCAGCGCGCCGGACAGGGCCCTCCGGTCCCGGTCGTCCACCCGGCCGTCCCCGTTCACGTCGCCCAGGGTAAAGGTGGCGTCCGCCGTGCCCAGGGTGACGTGCTGGGAGTAATTCTGCAAAGACAGCCTCTGGCGGTATGTGGTGTAACCGTCCCCGGTAAACTCCAGGGCGTACTCTCCCCTGGGCAGCCGGCCGACCTTCAAATCCAGGTAGCCCGGCCATCTTCCGCCGCCCAGCTCGCCGCCGTCCTGGTTCCGCAGCGTTACTTCCGCCGGATAGCCGCCCAGGCGGCTCTGTTCGGTCTCCTCCGCCAGGGAGATGCTCCCCAGGGAGCGCCCGTCCTGGAACAGCTCCGCCCGGACGTTCCGGTCCCGGAGGGCCTCCAGACTCTGGGGCCAGTCGACCCGCACGGTGGCGGAGACGCTGCCGCTCCCCTCCGGTTCCGCCGCCTTCGCGGGCGGGAGGGCAGGCAGCAGCAGCGCCCCAGCCAGCAGCAGGGACAGGATTCGTTCTCTGATGCGCATAAGCGTCGTCCTCTCTTTCCGTATTCGGGGCAAAGGATGCGCCCCAAAAACTGCAATGACAAGGAAATTATAGCAAGCTTCCTCCTGATTGGCAAGATGAGATTTGGGGAAGGAATGCCCCAATTGGAGGTTTTATGCAGGGGCAGCTGTCGGACGCCCGTTCCTCTGCGACCGCCATGCTTTTTGAGAAATGTCCGGAATCGTCCGAACGGGTCCATGAACCCCGGTGGTTGAAGGGGAAACGGGCGGTTGATAACCGTCCCTACATTTCGGTTCGATCGATAGAACGCCCTGAATCCCCCTCTTGGTCCAACTTTTGCAGAAATCCCCCTTGCATTTTCCCCGCCTTTTTAGTAGAATACATGTTTGACAAACCAACTGGCGGCCCCCGCCGGAAAGAGAGGAACCTATGAACCAAAAAGAACTCGGCGAACTGCGCCGCCGTTTCCGCCCGGAGAAGAGCGCCGTCAGCCGCGTCTACGGCTGCTACGTCAACGGCGGCAGCCGGGAGATCATCTCCTACCTGGACGAATCCCTGGGCAATATGCCCCTGGAGGAGGCCGAAAAATACCTCAGCCTCCTGAAAAAGACCCTCTCCGGCAGCCTGGGGAAAAACCTCATCGACGTGGTCTTCTCCACCGCCCAGGTGATGGACAGCGACGAGCACCGCCTGCTCTCCGCCCTGCGGGAGTCCGCCCTGAAGGACGGCGAGATCCGGGAAACCTTCTATCGCGCCGTCATCGACTCCCTGGACATGGGGGACAGCAACTATCTCCTCCTCCTGGCCCACGACGCCTACGACGTCCCCCACCGGGGGAAGGACGGCGAGACCCAGGCCGACGCCTCGGACCAGGTGTTCTCTTACATCGTATGCAGCGTCTGTCCGGTGAAAAACTGCAAGATGGAGCTGGGCTATTTCCCCGGCGAGAACGAGTTCCACAGCTGCGCCGCCGGGCAGATCGTCTCCGCCCCGGAGCTGGGCTTCCTCTTCCCGGCCTTCGACGACCGCGCCGCCAACATCTACAACGCCCTCTTCTACTCCCGCAAGGCCGACCAGCTCCACCAGGAGTTCATCGACGCCATTTTCCGCACTGAGCCCCCCATGTCCGCCGCTGAGCAGCGGGAGGCGTTCCAGAGCGCCCTCACTGGGGCCTTGGAAGACGCCTACAGCCTGGAGGTGGCCCAGGCCGTCCATGGCCGTCTGTTGGAGCGCATCGAGCAGCACAAAGAGGACAAGGAGGCGGAGCCCCTGGCCCTCTCCACTGGGGAGATCGGCGGCATCCTCCGGGACTGCGGCGTGCCGGAGGAGCGGACCGCCGCCTTCCAGGAGCAGTGCAGCCAGGCTTTCGGCGGCGCGGCGCTGAACCCGGAAAACCTCATCGACAGCAAGCGCTTCGACATCAAGACCGAGCAGGTCACCATTTCCATCGACCCGGAGTACAGCTATCTGGTGGAGACCCGCATCATCGACGGCCGGAAATGTTTGGTCATCCCCGCCGGGGACGGCGTGGAGGTCAACGGCCTGGCCGTGGGCCTGGAAGCCGAAAAGGAGCCCTCAGAGGACTAAACCACCGCCCCGACCGGAAAAAAGCCACGGAAATTCCTTGAATTTCCGTGGCTTTCTCACATGCTGTCAGGAGTCTTCCGCGCCGCTCCCCGCACACTTCTCATAAACCCCCAGCAGCTCACGGGCGTACCCGTAGATATCCGGGCCGAACTTCGGGTAATGGGCGGAATCGGAGGCGAGGAACTTGCGAATCTCCCCGATAAAATCCCGCTTCACCGCAATATCCCAGCAGTCCATCCCGCAGGGCAGCACGCTCCCCGCCTGGCTGGAGAACTTCGTCTGATAGACTCCCGTGCGGCAGAGCCAGCGATTCAGCGCCGCCAGCTCCGCGTAAGAGGCGTTGGCGGGGTCGATGTCCCGGATGCGGCAGGTGAAATCAAACGCCCCGCTCCTACCCGTGCCCCGGATGCGGACGACGGGGTCCTCGTCCGTAGAATCCTCCGTAAACTCCGCCTCGTAGGTCTGTACGTTCCCGCCGCCCACGCCGCCGCTGCAAAGGAGGTTTTCCCCCATCCGCAGCGAGAAGCCCGGCCCCTGGATATAGCGGTGGGGTAACCCCTCCTGTTCCGCCGCCAGGCTCTCCGCAAAGGCGGACGGGCCCGCCCGCCGCAGAAGCGCCGCACCGTTCGGCGGCATGGAATCAAACAGCGTCCCGATCTTCATAAACGCGCCTCCTTAGTTTTCGGCCCACACATCCGCCGTCAGCAGACCCCGGATCAGATTGGCCACCCGCCCGCAGGCCGCTGCCTGGTCATAGATTGGGGAGACGTCCTTGTACTTGAGCGACCCGTCCCGGTTCCGCTCCATGGACAGCTCCGCCCCCCACTTTTTCAGGGAAAAGGCCCACTGGTCCAGGTAGTCCAGAGGATTTCCCGGCCATTGATTGATGCGGTCCAGCGTGTTCCGCATGTCCGCCGGGATGGGGAAAGGGTTGTCCATATCATTCCCCAGGGGCACCAGATGGAGCATCATATCGGTTCCCTGATAATCTACGTCGCTGACGGCCCCCATGGCGTTCAGCTCATGCATGAGGTCCAGCCACTCCACCTTGGAAATGGAATTTGGATTGTTTTTCAGCCGCTGTAAGGTCTTCTTCGCTCCGTCGGTCAGCTTTCCGGTGATCTCCCGGCTCTTGCCGGACAAAAGCTCCGAGAAGTCCACTGAAGGCCCGTCGGGATTGACCCCCGCCTCCTTGTACTTCCCCCACTCCGACGTAGGAACGCCCGTGTTGTTCACAATGTAATTGACCCCTCTGTCCATATCAAATCCTCCTCGTATGTTTAAACCCAGCCCCGAGCCACCGCTTCCGCGTGGGTGATGCAATCCGGCCAATCGCCGTCCCGAAACTCCTTTGCCCAGGAAAGAATGTCTTCTAATCCGCAGAACCCGACGATAGGCGTCTCGTCGAACCCATGCAGCCAAGCCGCCTTGGAATCGGGATGTACGCTCGCCCTGCAAATCCCGCTTTTCATGTCGATGGCAATCAAGCAGTTTCCTGTGGCGCAGTTCTTCGCCTTTTGGGAGATCAGCCCCAGGTCCTGCATCGTGTCCAGCGCTTCGTAAATCTCAAAGGCGGACAAATCGTCCCCGCCATACCGCTCCCGCAGGAAGTTCAGATTTTCCTCCGTCCACCCCTGGGAATCCGGCAAAGCCTCCTCTGCCCTCTGGGCTTTCCAAGCCCGGTAGTCGTCCATAAACTGCATATACACGGAGGACAGTCCCTTCCCCGGCGGCAGCTCCCACATCATCTGCCGCTGGCGGTCCACGTCCAGATATTTGGCGAAAGCCGATTCCGTCTTTTTCTCCGCCGCATAGTCCGGCACGCCGGAATAAGAAGAACCGCGGGAGACCCGATCACTTGGAATATTCATAGTCTCAACCTCCCCATAAAATAACGCGTTGTTCTCACCCAAAGAATACCACCCCTTTCCAGCTCTGTCAATATTTTTCTCTTAAAGGGAGATAATTTTTATTGAAAGTCTTTCTCGTAGAAGCTATGCAGGGGCGGCTACCAGCCGCCCGTTTCCCCGAGACCACTCAGACCAAAGAAAACGGGCGGCTCATACCCATCCCCCTCATAAAAAATACGCAATCCCAACCTTTTCCCTTCCCCCAATATTGACGAACCGCCAATAAATGTTGTATCATTTCCCCAGAACCCAACCGACAAAAGGAGGGACGCAATGCCGCCATCGACCCCCAACCCCGTCCAGGGTATGGAAGACAATCTGAAACGCGCGGTAACGGAGATGCTGGTTCTGACCCTGCTGAGCCGGGAGGACATGCACGCCGCCCAAATCCGGCAGAGCATCCAGCGGGAAACCGGGAACGTCCTGCGCCTGGCGTCTCCCTATATGCTCTTCTACCGCCTCATCGAAAACGGCTACATCCTGGAAGCGTACAAAAAGCCCGCCCCCGACGGCCGCCGGAGGCAGTATTATCAAATCACCCCGGACGGGATACGCTACTTAGCGGACCTGCTCTCCCGCTACCACCGCATCATCAACGGCGTCGCCCTGCTCCTGGGCGACGAGGAGAAACCGGATGAAGCCTAAAACCCTCCTCCAAATTTTTCCCCGCCCCGTCTTCACTTTTCATCCATTCTGCCGATATAAATAGTATACCAGCCAAATCACCCGGAACAGGAGGGCCCGCCATGAGCGATATGCAAGTCACCCGCACAGCCGCCTCCTGGCAGGCCCAGTCCTCTCCCAGGGCCCAGGAGGCCAGAGACGCCTCCCCCGATATCTATGAGATGATGCGGGACGCCCGGGAAAAAGCCGACGCGGTCCGGGAGAAATTCAAGGGCCTGAAGGGCAATCCCCGCTACGGCGACGCCCCCATGGAAGCCTACGCCCGCCTGGCCAGGGCGAAGCGCCCCTCCGAGGTCACCGCCGCCGCCGGATACGCCCGGCGGCAGATTGCCCGGCTGAAAGCGGCCAAACGGACGGACCCGGACAATTCCCAGCGTATCCAAGCCGCCATCAACCAGCTCCAGAAAGCCGTCACCCGCGCCGGGAAAAAGAGCCGGGAGCTGGACCGGGAAAAAGTGGCCGAAGCCCGTCAGGCCAAGCTGGCCCGGGAAAAGCGGACCCGGGAAGCCCAGCGCCAGCGCCAGGAGCTCCGCCGGAAACAGGCGATGCGGATGATCCGGGAATCCGGCTACATCCGGGAAGCGGAGATCGACAACCGGATGCAGGCCCAGCTCTCCACCACCCGCATGGAGCTTCAAAAGCAGGCCCAGGACCTCGCCGCCTCCCTCCAGCCCTCTGCCGACGCCGTGGCCCAGCAGTACGCGGCAGGCAGCGCCGTGGCTCCGGAACCCGTCCCCGGCGGCGAGATCGACGTTCAAGCTTAGAACCTGTATTCATAAGCGTTTGAGCAGCGTGTGGAGATGAGAAATTATGA
>CAQVQZ010000049.1 GCA_948902155.1 uncultured Oscillibacter sp. | reverse complement strand
GCCGCCGGTAGCCCAGGCCCTTGGCGGTGGTCAGCAGGGCGTGGAGCTCGTCGGGATGGTGGGCGTAGTCGTCGTAGATCTCCGCGCCCTGGAAGCTCCCCTTGTACTCAAAGCGCCGCCCCGCGCCAGTGAAGGAGGCCAGGCCTTTTTCCACGGCGTCTCCGGGAATGCCCAGCACATAAGCGGCGGAGGCCGCCGCCAGGGCGTTGGACACGTTGTGCCGCCCGTAGACCTTCAGCTCCGCATGGGCGTAGAATTGGCCGCGGACTTGAATGTCGAAGACCGGGCGGCCCTTGTCCTCCCGGAGGTTCACGGCGGTGCACTCCGCCCCCGGCTCCAGGCCGAAGGTAAAGGCGTCCAGGCCCTGGGCAGCGTCCCGCGCCCCGGCGTTGTCCGCGTTGACAATCACATGGCCCCCGGGGGGCACCAGCTCCGCGAAGCGGCGGAAGGAGCGCTTGATGTCCTCCAGGTCCCGGAAGAAGTCCAGGTGGTCCGCCTCCACGTTCAGGATCACCGCCACGGTGGGGTAGAAGCTGAGGAAGCTGTTGCAGTACTCGCAGGACTCCAGGATGATGGTGTCCCCCTGCCCCACCCGGTAGCCGGAGTGCAGCAGCGGCAGGGTCCCGCCGATCATGACGGTGGGGTCCGCCTCCGCCGCCATGAAGATGTGGGTGCACATGGAGGTGGTGGTGGTCTTCCCGTGGGTGCCCGCCACACAGAGGGCGTTGGGGTAGTGCCGCATGATGGCCCCCCAGGCCTGGGCCCGCTCATAGACCGGGATGCCCCGGGCCACGGCCCCGGCGATCTCCGGGTTGCCGTCGTGGACGGCGGCGGTGCGGATCACCAGGTCGCAGTCCCCCAAGTTGTCGGCGTTGTGCCCCACGGCCACGGGGATGCCCAGGGACCGGAGATGCTTCACCGTCCCGCTCTCCGACATGTCGGAGCCCTGGATGATCAGCCCCTTGTCCTGGAGAACCTCCGCCAGGGGGCACATGGAAACGCCCCCGATGCCCACCAGGTGGGCCCGGGTGCCGGGAACGAAAAACTCGCTGATGGGCTTTTGATTCTGCATCATGGAAACCAGCTTCCTTTCCAGAAAACGGTATTTAAAAAAGATTGTATCCTTGCAGGCATTTTATTATAATATAGAAAACGGCGAAATGCAACGGCGAAAGGGGGCAAAACCCGTGGATATCCCGGAGAATGTACAGGCTGTTTTAAAAACACTGGAGGCGGCGGGCCATGAGGCCTGGTGCGTGGGCGGCTGCGTCCGGGACGCCCTCTCGGGCCGGAGGCCGGAGGACTGGGACGCGGCCGCCTCCGCCCTGCCGGAGGAGACGATGGCGCTCTTCGGGTCCCGGGCCGAGCCCACGGGGCTGCAGCACGGCACCGTCACCGTCAAAACGGAGGGCGGCCCGGTGGAGGTCACCACCTACCGCATCGACGGCGCGTATCTCGACCACCGCCGCCCGGAGTCCGTGGCCTTTACCCGCTCCGTGGACGAGGACCTGGCCCGGCGGGACTTCACGGTCAACGCCATGGCCCTGAATCTCCGGGGGGAGCTCCGGGACCCCTTCGGGGGAAGAGAGGACCTTTGCCGGGGACTTCTCCGCTGCGTGGGGGACCCGGACCGGCGGTTTCAGGAGGACGCCCTGCGGATTCTCCGGGGCCTCCGGTTCGCGGCGGCGCTGGGCTTTGCCATTGAGCCCGGGACGGCGGCGGCTCTCCGGAGAAACCGGGAGGGGCTCCGGGACATCGCCCCGGAGCGGATTCAGGTGGAATTTTTCAAGCTCCTGCCGGGAGAGACGGCGGCGGCGGTGCTGCGGGAATACCCGGAGGTCTTCGGCGTCTTCTGGCCGGAGCTCCTGGCCATGGTGGGCTTCGACCAGCGGAACCGCCACCACTGCCACGACGTCTGGGAGCACACCCTCCACGCTCTGGACGCCGTGCCCGGGGATCTGGTGCTCCGCTGTACGACGCTCCTCCACGACGTGGGAAAGCCCGCCTGCTTCACGCTGGACGAGGCGGGCGTGGGCCATTTCTACGGCCATCCCGCCATAAGCCGGGAGCTGGCGGACCGGATGCTGCGGCGGCTGAAATGCGCGGCGGGCTTCCGGGAGACGGTGGTCCGGCTGGTGGAGTGGCACGACCGGGACATTCCCCGGACGGACAAGGCCATCCGCCGGGCCCTGCGGATTCTGGGGGAGGAGGACCTGCGCCGCCTGATCCTGGTGAAGCGGGCGGACAACCTGGGACAGGCCCCGGCCTACCGGGGCCGGCAGGAGGAGCTGGACAAGGCGGAGGCGATTTTGGACCGGCTGCTGGAGGAGGACGCCTGCTTCTCCCTGAAGCAGCTGGCGGTCAACGGGCGGGACCTGCTGGCCCTGGGGCTTTCGGGGCCCGCCGTGGGGGCGGCGCTGGAGGAGCTGCTGGGCAGGGTGGTGGACGGCGCGCTGCCCAACCGGAGGGAGGCCCTGCTGGCGTACCTGCAAAAGCCGCGGGAGGCGGACGGAGGGGAGCGGACCCGGTGAGGGATTTGCGCCCCCCTCTGCAGGCGCCGCCCCGGCCTGGGCGGGGGGATTCCTCCCCAAGCCCCGCGGCGGGCCGGGCGCGGCATCCGCGAAGGGCGGCGCCCGCGGCTTCTTTGACGGCACGCCTGACAATTCCATGAACCGGAGGTGCGCTATGTGGGCGGAAGGAAAGGTGCGGATCATCGACATTGCCGAGGAGCTGGGCGTCAGCACCGCGACGGTGTCGAATGTGATTCACGGCAAAACGGCGAAGGTTTCCGGCCGGACGGTAAAACGGGTCCAGGAGAAGCTGGAGGAGCGGGGGTACATCCCCAATATGGCGGCGACGCTCCTCGCGCAGAACAACTCCCGCATCATCGGCGTCGTCATCAAGGACCACGAAAAGTACGAGGGGAAGCTGCTGACGGATCCCTTCATCGCCTCCTCCCTGAACGACCTGGCGGATGAGATCGAGAAAAACGGCTATTTCATGATGGTCAAAAAGGCCGCCTGCATCCTGGACGCCGTCAAGTTCGCGTCCATGTGGAACATGGACGGCATGGTCATCCTGAGCTTCTGCGCCGACGAGTACCAGGAGCTCCGGAACCGGATTCACATCCCCTTCGTGGTCTACGACGGATATTTTGAAAACAGCGGAAGAATCTGCAACCTTCAAATTGACGACCGGGACGGCGGACGGCAGGTGGGGGAGCACCTGCGGGAGCTGGGGCACCGCCGGGTGCTCTGCGTCGCGGACAACCGGGAGTGCATGGACCTGCGGCGCTATGAGGGCCTTTGCTCCGGCCTGGGCTTCCCGGCGGATTTCATGAAAATTCCCATGCGGCGGCAGGAGCGGGAGCGCTTTTACGGGGAACGGCTCGAGGGGCTGCGGCAATACAGCGCCATATTTGCCGTGTCGGATTACTACGCCGCGGACCTGATGCGCTTTCTCCAGAAGGCCGGCGTGAAGCTGCCGGAGGAAATGTCCGTCGCCGGCTTCGACGACGGCGCCATCTGTGAGCAGGTCGTCCCCTCCCTGACCTCCGTGCGCCAGAACGGGGCCTGCCGGGCCCGGCTGGCGCTGGAGCTGCTGAGGCGGATGCGCCGGGAACCGGAGTTTTTCGGGGACTTTCTGACCTCCGTCCGGCTGATCCCCCGGGACAGCACCGGGCGTCCGCCCTGTCCGGACCGCCCGCCAAACGGCTGAAAGCCGCCGGGAACGGCGGCGGACGGGCCCCAGCAATCTGCGGACGTCCGGATACTTGCGCACGGTCCGGAAATCTGCTATACTGTTGTCCGGTAAGGGAGGATGAGCTATGGAATCCATCGAATATCTGTGGAAGGACCGCAAGCGCTTTTTGGGCATGCCCCTGTCCTTCACCCGGTACCGCCTCAGCGAGGACCGGCTGTTCTGCGAGACGGGGTTTCTCAATGTGAAATGCGACGAGGTGCTGCTCTACCGGGTCCGGGACCTGCGGCTGACCATGAGCCTGGGCCAGCGCATCTTCGGAGTGGGAACGGTCTGCGTCGTATCCTCGGACAAGAGCATCCCCCATCTGGACTTAAAAAACGTCAGGGACCCCCGGATGGTCAAGGAGCTGATCCACAAGCATGTGGAAGCGTCCAAGGACAAGCGCCGCATGCGGGCCACCGAGCTGCTGGGCGGCGAGGACGGCCCGGTCTGTCAGGAGTATGACGAGGACCTGGCTCCGGACGAGGACGCGGAGGATTCGTTTTAAAACCTGGATTCACAACCGGGAGATGCCGGATGGGCGAGGATTTTCCCCGCCGGACCAGGCGCTTTTCCCCGGGAATCCCGACGGATTTCAAGGGAACGCGGCGCGGTATGCCGGGAAAAGGACCGCCCGCACAGGCTGCTTTCAAAACAGGGGGACGGCTTCAAACGCCGTCCCCCTGTTTCCATGCCCCGCGGCCCCGGCTTCCAACCGGGCAGCGGCACGGTTCCGCTCCCCTCTTCCGGAGCGGGGCGAACCCCGCCGCTCCGGGAACGGCCCGGGTCCCTCTGCTCCGCGCCGCCCTCACAGCGTTTCGATCACACAGCCAAAGGGCGGCAGCGTGATCCCCAGGGCCTCCGTCTCCCGGGCGTTGTGGTTCAGCAGCATGCGAATCCGCTGCTCCGTGCCGCCCCGGAACACGACCTCCACCCCCTCGGGGGAGGGCGTCGTCTCAATTCCGCACTCGGCCAGCATGGTCCCCGCCAGCCTGGCCGTGGTGCCCGCGTCCAGGGAGCAGCCCAGGTAGTACACCGTGCCCGCCCCCTGCCGCTTTCGGGTGACGGCGACAAAGTCCGTGTAGAAGGGATCCCCGTATCGGTAGAGCACCTCCGCGTCCCGGACCTCCAGCATGTCCCGGAAGACGCCCCCCCAGCCCTCGGCCCCCGCGAAGGGGCCCTGGCCGACGACCGGGAAGGCCTTCCGCTCCTGCAGGCTCTCCGTCTCCGCCACCGCCGCCCCGGCCAGCCCGGTATAGCCCGCGGGCAGGGGCTCCCCGAACATCAGGTTGTTGTCCTCATCCTTCACCGCGTTCCGGTAGGTGAGGACCAGCGTGCCGCCCGCCTGCACAAACCCCTCCGCCCGGGCCCGGAACTCCGGCTTTGCAACGGTGAGCTGCGGCAGGAGCACCAGCTTATAGCCGGAGAAATCCGCCTCCGCCGGAATCACGTCCACGGGGACGTTTTCGTCGTAGAAGGCCTTGTACAGCCGCTTCATCTCTCCGGGGCAGTCCAGTAGGGCGCTCTGCCGCTGGATGCGGAAGGCGGCCAGGGAGTCGTAGTCATAGACGATGGCTGTCTCGCTCCGGACGGGGGCCTCCAGCGCCGGGGCGTACGGGCGGATATCCCGGAAGAAGCTCTGCACCTCCCGGAACTTCCGCCCCTTGACGTTGTCCGCGTCCAAAATCCCATAGCAGAACTGCTCCGCCCCCTTGGCCGCCCCCCGGTACCGGAAGTACAGCAGGGACGAGCAGCCGTGGGCCATAGCCTGATAGGACCACAGCCTGGCCTGGCCCGGCCGCGGAAGGTAGCCGGTGACGTCGTGCCCCTGGGCGCCCATAATGGCCTCGGTGACCCAGAAATTCTTTCGCTTGAGTCCCCGGATATAGTCCAGGCCAAAGGCGATCTCATGGGGCGGGATGGGCTCCCGCTGGCCGCCCCAGACGGGGTAATTGTTATAGGCGGCGACGTCCAGGTGCCGGGCCGCCCGGGCGTAGTCCACGTGCTTGTCCAGGCCGCCGCCGGGGAAGTCGTGGATGACCACGGCCCCGGGAATCAGCTCCCGGAGCAGGCGGACCTGAAAATCGATAAAGCGGCAGGCGCTCCGGCTGCGGAACCGCTCCCAGTCCAGCCGCAGGGCCGGGTTGTGGGTGGTGATGGTGGCGGAGGGAAGGGGAATCTCCTCAAATCCGTTGTACTCCTGGGACCAGAACGCGGTGCCGTAGGCGCGGTTCAGCCGGCCGACGTCCCCCTGAAATTTCTCCTGGAGAAAACGGCGGAAGGCCGCTTGGCAGTGGGGGCACCAGCAGAGGTCGCTGCCCTCGTGGCCGATCTCGTTGTCCACCTGCCAGGCGGAAATCCAGGGCTCGTCCCGATAGTGCTCCGCCATGGCCCGGATGAGCTTTTCCGAGTACGTGTAAAGGGCGGGGCTGTTGTAGCAGCAGACATGCCGCCCGCCAAAGGCGCGCCGCTGCCCGTTTTCAAACTGGGAAAGAATGTCCGGGTGCTTTTTTGCCAGCCAGGCGGGAATGGCGGCGGTAGGGGTGCCCAGGATGACCCGGAGCTCCTTCTCCTTGGCCATGGCGATGACGCCGTCGAAGAAGGAAAAATCGTACCGCCCTTCGGCGGGCTCCATCCGGTGCCAGGAAAACTCGGCGATGCGGATCGTATCGCCCCCCAGTTCCCGGATCGTGTCCATATCGGCTTCCATCAGGGCGGGGTCCCACTGCTCGGGGTAATAGTCGACGCCTAGTAACATACGCTGCCGCTCCTTTCTCATAGTGCCTGGGCCATGTTTGAAAAGAGGGTTTTCCCGCTTTTCGCCTGCGTTGACTATATCACAAAGGGGGCGGGAGCACAACCACAATTCCCCCATGGGCGGCCATACGCCTCCCCGCCAAGAAAACCGTTGAAATATGCCGGGCCATATGGTAATATATTCCTGAAAGTCGAAAACGGTCGAACAGGACCCCACGAAGCAAACAGCGCAATCCCTCCGATACAGTCAATACGGCCGAAAAGGAGCGGATGCTCCTTTTCGGCCGGCGGGCCGCGGGTCCGCCGGGGCGCAAAGCCCTCATGCGTTTCCCATGGAGTCAAGTACAGGGGGCCGCTTACGCGGCTCGCATCGCCGCCATGCGGCGGTGCATCGAAACGAATCCGGCGGACTCTTTTCAACTGTGCCGGCGATGGACCTCAGCAGAGAAATAATTTGAGGAGGCTGGACTTATGCGGTGGCTGCACATTTCAGATATCCATTTTGGATATGATTCGGCGGCGGTCGAGACCATGCGGAGAAAAATCTTGGAGTGGGCGGAAAATATTGAGAAAGTAGACTGCCTTTTCATAACGGGTGATCTGCGGTACGGCAAACAGGAAACGAAGGCATATCCGCCCGAGACGCTGACCTTTATTCAGGATCTGCAAAAGGCCCTGCGGGTCGGCCCGGAGGACACCTTTGTGGTGCCCGGAAACCACGACGTCAACCGGGATGAAATACTGGAGGCCGGCATCGATAAAGCCGGGAAAAGCTATGTCACGTCCAGCGGAGTTATTCCGGAGGCGACCTTGAATTATATCCGCGGGCAGAGGGCGCCGTTTCTCCGCCTGTACCGGAAGGTCTGCGGCTGTGACGAGCCGGGGTGGCATTACTGCCGCCAAAAGGACGGGTTCAACATCATCTGCCTCAACACGGCGCTTTTCTGCTGCCGGGACGGCGAGGACGGCGGCCTGGTCGTGGGGACCAAGCTTTTGAATGCGCTGGCCAAGACCGTGGACAGCCGCCTCCCCGGCATCGTGCTGGCCCACCATGACTTTGAGTCCCTGCGGCAGGAGGAGCGGCAGGAGCTTGAAATTGCGCTGAAGGAAATGGGCGCCGTGGTCTATCTCTGCGGGCACCAGCACGTGGCCCTGGCCCGCCGGCAGAACACCTACCGGGCCAATCGGGACCTTCACGTCTTTTTGTGCGGCACCAGCGTGGACAAGGACCCCAACCTGGAGCAGGTGGACATGGACGTTTTTGTGGGCGAGCTTGAGAAAACGGGCCGCAGCGGCTGCGTGCAGGCCTTTAAATGGAACCGCCGTTTTCACGACTGGGTGCCGGACGTGGACTTCTCCTACCCGGAAAACAAGGCGGTGGACGGGCGGCGCTATTTTCCGCCGGGGGCCAGGCCCCAGCCTCCGAAGCCGCTGAACCAAAACGTCCTGGAAAAATACAACGAGTACATCCGCAGCCAGTGCAGCGAGGTGGAGCTGAACGGCCTGCCGACCAATCTGGAGGACGTCGAGCGGAAATACGCCCTGGAACGAATCTTTGTTCCGCTGTCCTTTAAGCGGTTCGAGGGGCGGAAGGAGGACACGGAAGAGCTCCTGGAGGCCTATAGAGAGGCTGAAATCGCCGTAGGCGATTCCCTGGCGTTCCGGGAGAAGATGAAGCCGGTCACCCTGGACAAGGTGGTTCCGCCGGACGGGAATTTCTGCTGCTTCATCCTCTCCGATCCCGGAGGGGGGAAGACCACGCTGCTGAAGTGGATCGCCTCCGTCTACAGCTTCCCGGAGGACTACCGCGGCAAGGAGACGAACCTGCCCCAGCGGGAGCTGTTCCCGATATGGATACGCTGCCGGGACATCCCCGTCGGGACCCGGCCCTCGCTGTGGAATACGATTGAGAATATCACGCGCCTGGGGGAATGGATGCCGGGGGATTCCGGCGCCGAGGATTTTGTAAGGCTCGTGTCCCACCATATTGAAAACGGGACGGCGCTGCTGCTGGTGGACGGGCTGGATGAAATTGGGAGCGATGCGGACCGCCAGCATTTTGTCAACCAGCTCCGTATATTCACGGAGCGGAATCCTATGGCAAACATGGTGGTCACCTCACGGATTACCGGCTTCCCCGCGATGATAAACAAAACGTTCAAGGGCTTTGACCGCTATGAAATCGCGCCTTTGGGCAAGGGGGGCGTCAGGGACCTGTGCGCCAAGTGGTACGGCATCGTCTACGGTGAGTCGGAGGAGAGCCGGAAGAGGGGAACGACTTTGGCGGACAGGATTACGGAGGATGTGCGCATCTTCCGCCTGGCGCGAAATCCCCTCCTGCTGACGACGCTGCTCCTGGTGGAGCGCCGGGTCGGAAGGCTGCCCACAAAGCGCACGGCGCTCTATGACGAGGCCATCCAGGTCCTGCTGGAGACGTGGAACCGGGCGGGACACGGGCACGAGCGGGTCGATCCGGACGAGGCCAGGTATCAGCTTGCCTACGTGGCGTTCTATATGACGGTGAACCACATCAAGCGGATTACGAAGGCCACGCTGACGGACTTGCTGCGGGCGGTCCGGCGGGATTTCTCCGACCTTATTTCAAACGGGGAACCGGTATCGGTGTTTGTGGACAACATTGAGAAGCGGAGCGCCCTCCTGATCCAAAAGGGGTTTGACAAGACGGAGGAGGGCTGTATGGCGGCGGTGTATGAGTTCCAGCACCTCACCTTCCAGGAGTATCTTGCCGCCTATGCGGTGGCAAACCGCTGCTATCCGGGTCTGGAGGACGGGGACGCCCCGGGGGCGGTTCTGAAGCCCTATCTGCTGGACTCCACGCTGAAGGAGACCGTTTCCCTTGCCGCAATCATGGACCGCTTCTGTGCCAAGGAGCTTGTGGAGGAGCTCCTCACAGAAACCGCGGCCAAGGCGGATACCTGGGACGCGTGTCTACAGCTGCATGTCCTTTTGCTGCAGTTTATCGCCGACGAGGTTCAGCTGAAAGCAGATACGGTGGATAAAATCCTGGACTATTGCTTTAAAGACGATAGGGTGTGGTACGTGGACATCAAGCTGCTGCCCCAGATACTGGAGGGGCGGTACAGGGAAAAGCTGACCGCTCTTTTTTCCGCGATGGACCAAAAGCTGTTCAATGGGTTTCCAAAATTTAAGCTGCTGCTTCAGATTTTATCCGGGGAGATTCCGGATCCGTATCAGTACTATCTGGATAACCGCACTTCCGATTCCCCCCAGCGGCAGGCGGAGGCGCTTTCCGTCTTGGCGGAAGGCTTCTGGATCGATACGGGCGATATCTTCCGAAAGGTTGATGAAGAACAGATGTCCGAGCTGAGAGGGGAGGTTCTGGACTTTCTGTCAAGCGAAGAGGAACAGGTGCTCAATGAAGCGTTTGACGCGGTGTACAATGGGCAGTTTATCCGCAACGGGGCGGATGCCGCAAGATATGCGGAAGCCTGTGTCAGCTATATAAACCGGTTTTGCCGTACGCCGCCGATCTATGACGGCTTCCTGCGCGAAAATATGCTGGATGACTTCCAGGTCAAGGAAGGAACTCGTATAGACCGAAAAGCCTTTCAGGCGATATACGAGGCGGCACAGAGCAAGGTTATCGAAGTGGACGTATATAGAGATATGATGGCCTTTGGCGTCACCGCGGCAGTGACCCATTTGGACGCTGCGTGCATGGAAGACTGGCTCGCGTTAACCCGGGACTGTTATAACAAGATTTTGGAGTGGGCACCCTCGTCGTTTGTATATCTGCTTCAGCTGAACTTTGAATTCTCCGAGCTGATGTCACAGATCGTACTGCACAATTCCTCCTATAACGCCTCCCAAAAGGCAGCCGTTCAGAGGCATATACTAGAGACGGACTTATCGTCTGGGCGGTACATGAAAACGATGGAAGACAATGAATTTACCTATATCGATCTTTCCCTGACAGATGGAAGCTCCTTCCGCCTCTCGTATCCGGAAGACAGCCTCGACGATGTGATCGATTATATCAACCGGCGCCTGGAAACCATCCGGAACTCCCCGGAGCAGGAAAGCCCGGCGGCTCCCGCCGGCGCGGCGGCTCCGAACGGCGGCGCAGACCGCCCGGACCCCTGCGCCGCCAACTGACCCGGCGCGCTTTCCCCCTCTTTTCAGGCGCTTGCCGCGCAAAAAAGGAAGACCATCTCCCGATGGTCTTCCCTTTTTTTCCAGTCAATGCGCATACGCGCGGCCGGCGGCAAAGCAGAAACCCCGCTCCAGGCCCGCCGGCGCACAGGTCCCCGGGGCGGGCGGTTCAGCCGCAGTGATGCTCCCCGCAGCCATGCTCTCCGCAGGAGTGCCCGCCTTCCCCGTGGGCATGGTCTTGATGATCGCACCGGGCGTTGGGATCGTATTGGAGCTCCCCCCGCAGGAAGGCTTCCACCGCCTCATCCGCGCCGCCGGAAACCCCGGCGTACAGCTGAATTCCCGCCTCCGCCAGGGCGTTCTGCGCCCCGGGCCCGATTCCGCCGCAGAGAAGCACGTCCACCTCCGCGTCCTTCAAAAACCCGGCCAGGGCCCCGTGGCCGCTGCCGTTGGTGCCCGCCGTCCGGGCTCCGGCGACCGTCTTGTCCGCCACATCGTAAAGCTTAAACTGCTCCGTGTGGCCAAAATGCTGGAATACCATCCCATCCTCATAGGGTACCGCAATCCTCATTGCAAACGCTCCTTTTTCACTCAGTGTTTCCGCCGCCGGGGAACTCCACCGGCAGTTCCGGCCGCAGTCCCACTCCCCCCGGCAGACCCGGTAATGTCCGCCGGAGATATGCAGGGCCCTGCCGTTTACAAGGCTGTCGGATATCTTGAACCGCGCGCTTTCACAGATCTCCGTCACCGTGGTCCTGGAGATTCCCATCTGTGCCGCGCACTGCTCATGGGTCCGCTTCTCATAGTCCACCAGCCGGATGACCTCGTACTCGTCCACGGTCAGGACGACGGTCCCCCCGCCCGTTTCGCCGCTGGGGGCAAACCCCCGGCAGGACGGTTCCGCACAGACCCGCCGGCACCGGCTCGGTCTTGCCATGCTGACACCTCCGTTTTTCACAGGCGGCCCCGCCGAAAAGAATCCCGCCGCTGTTCTCCAGCCGTCCGGCTGCAAGCATATTACCGACATATGTCGATAATGAATTTACCACACACCGGCGGGAAAGTCAAGCCCTTATGTGAAAAAACAGAGCGTCCCGCACGCCGGCGGCCTTGCGGCCTCCCGGGGCCCGCCGAAAAAAGCGCCGCCCCACAGACCGCAGGGCAGCGCTTTCAACTTCTGAAGCCCTCTCCCGGTACAGGCGGGCTCTTACAGCTCCTTCCCCAGGCGGCGGTACATGGTCTTCTTCACCGCCCGGAGGATGTTCTCATAGCCGGTGCACCGGCAGAGGTGGCCGGAGAGGAGTTTGCGGAGCTCCTCGTCCGTGTACTCCTTCCCGGACTCCAGAATCTCCACCGCCGTCAGGATGAAGCCCGGGGAGCAGAAGCCGCACTGA
>CAQVQZ010000048.1:1141-12188 GCA_948902155.1 uncultured Oscillibacter sp. | reverse complement strand
CCGTCAGCAGGACGAAGCCGATGGAGATGGACAGGCGCTTGCTCCGGGAGTGGAAAAACCGCTCCACCCCGTAGAGGGCCACCCCTGCCGCCGCGCCCAGGGCCAGGGAGAGAATAATCTCCACCACCGGCTCCACCAGCACGGTCACCACGCTGACGGCCCCGCTCTCCAGGGCCATGGCCACGCCGAAGGAGGCGGAGAACAGCACCAGGCCCACCGCGTCGTCAATGGCCACCACCATCAGCAAGAGCCGGGTCATGGGACCGTCGGCCTTGTACTGCCGGACCACCATCAGCGTGGCGGCGGGAGCGGTGGCGGCGGCGATGGCGCCCAGGGTGATGGCGGAGGAAATCGAGATGATTTCCGGCCGGATGAAATGCAGGCAGATCAGGGCCAGATCCACCAGAACCGTGGCGGTAACGGCCTGTAAGATGCCCACCACGATGGCCTGCCGCCCCATGGTCTTCAGCTGACTCACCCGGAACTCGTTGCCGATGGTGAAGGCGATGAAGCCCAGGGCCACCTGGGAGATGATGTTCAGGCGCTCCACGGCCTCCATGGAGGCGAAGCCGATGTTTCCCAGCCCCAGCGCGCCGATGCAGAAGGGCCCCAGCAGCAGGCCGGACACCAGATAGGCCGTGACGGCGGGCAGGGCCAGGCGCTTCGCCACACGGGACATCAGCAGGCCCCCGATCAGGGCGGCGGACAGGCTGATTAAAATTTCCATAAAGACATCCCTCAATTTCTGTTCCGCGGCGGAGCGCCGGTAAGCGCCGCCGGGATTGTTCTGATAAGATAACACCGCCGCCGCCCGCCGTCAAGCGCCAGAGGCAACAAAAATTCGGGCCGGAACGCCCGCCTTTTCTCTGTTTTTTCACCTTCTGCCGCCGTCCCTGCGGGTAAAAAAACAGGGACCCCGTCCGGCCAATGACATTCCGTTCAGCAGGAAATAAAAAGGCCCCTTTTGAAAGGGGCTCCGCCCGAAGAGCGGTGAGGATTGTCCGCAGGAACTCTCTTCTATTGCAAGACTAACGATAGAAGAAGTCTGTGCGGACAATCCTCCGTCACGGCTTCGCCGTGCCACCTCCTTTCAAAAGGAGGCTTTCTTCCTTAACTGAATGACATTGCTTGTTCAACGGGACCCCTGGGGGAAGCTTCACAATGTACAATTGACCTCGCAGCTGAGCTGCTCCTGCTCCACAAGGTCGAAGGTAAATTCGCTGTCCTCCGGGAAGCGGACCCGCCAGGTGACGACGCCGCCCATGCGGTCGTCCTCTCCGGGCTCGAAGGCGGCTTCGCCCTCGCCCCCGGCCATGTCGGTAAAGCGGTAGACGTAGTGCTCCCCCTCCCAGGGGACGATATCGGCAAACGCCTCATCCCAGCGGAGGTAGGAGAACACATAGCCCTCTCCCGGCTGGTCCGCCCGCTCGAAACGGACCGAGTAGCCGCACGCCTGGAACAGCGGGAAGGGCACCTGAATGGTAAACACGGCCTCCAGCGGGGAGTAGATCTCCACCGTGACCCCGGCCTCGTAGACCTCTTCGCTGGTGAACTCGCTGCCGTCCAGCCCAAGGGAGTAGGCTTTGCCGGACCCGGTGAGGGTCCGCAGAGGGCGGACCTCCTCGGGGGGCTCTTCCTCCGCCGGGGACGGGGACTCCGGAAGCTCGGGCTTCCCGTCCTCGTTCATGCAGCGGTAGAGGAACGCGGCGATCTGGCCGCGGGTGCAGGTGTCGTTGGGGGAGAAGGTGGTCTCCGTGGTGCCGTCGGTGATGCCGGACTCCACGGCCCAGGCCACGGGCTGGGCATAGTCCGCGTCCGGGGCCACGTCGGTAAACTCGCCCGGAGCGCTGGCGGCGGGGGCCCCGGCGTACTGCCACAGAAAGCCCATGGTGGCGGCCCGTGTGCAGGGCCCGTTGGGCAGGAAGCGCCCGTCGGCCGCGTCCTGGTCCCCGATGATGTTCTGCTCATAGGCCCAGAGGATGGCCTTGTAAAAATCCCGGTTCATGTCCGGCGTAACGTCGGCAAAAGGACTGTCCTCCCGCTCCGGCTCCGGGGAACCCGCGGCCCGCCAGAGGAAGGTGACGATCTGCCCCCGCGTACAGAGGGCGTCGGGGGAGAAGGTGGTTTCCGTCGTGCCGGTGGTGATCCCCCGCTCCACGGCCCAGGCGATGGGCGCAGCGTAATACACACCCGCGTCCACATCCGTGAAGGCGGCGGCGGGGACCGTCAGCAGGACCAGCGCCAGGGCCAGAGCAGCCATCTTTTTTTTCATCGTGCGCACCTCGCTTTTCATCAAAATATGTCCGCCGGAAGGCGGGGGCCGGAAGAAGCCCTTACGGTCTATTTTAAGATATTTTTCCGCCGCTGGCAAGCCCTGTTTTAAAAAAACCAGAAATTGTGAGCGCCGTTTCTTTGGCGTTTCCTGCCGAACGGCCCTGGGTTTCCAGATGCTGGAACTCGCTTCCGCCGAGATACCAAAATTTGCCGAAACCCGCGAAACCTCCGGCGGAAAAATTCGTCTTTATAGTCAGGACGGTTGATTATATCGGAAACGGCCCCATTTGACAAGCCAACGGGCCCGGAGTACAATAAGACCCATCAAAGGAAGGGAGGCGGGACCGTGGGAAAAAGAACCGCGCTGTACAGCGCCGCCCATTTCTGGGTGGACCTCAGCTGCGCCCTGCTGGTGCTGGGCACGCTGTCCGGGGCCCCCTCCTTCGGCCTCTGCCTGCTGCTGTACAATTTCTGCGCCTTCGCCATGCAGATGCCCCTGGGCCTGCTGGCGGACCGCCTGGACCGGAACTCCCTGCTGGCCGCCGGGGGCTGCGGGCTTGTGGCGGCGGCGTACCTCCTGCCCTGGTCCATAGCGGCCTCCGTCACGGCGGGAATGGGCAACGCCCTCTTCCACCTGGGCGGCGGCGTCGACGTGCTGAACGCTGGAGGGAACCGGGCGGCGGCGCTGGGCGTCTTCGTGTCTCCGGGGGCGGCGGGATTGTTCCTGGGCACGCTGCTGGGCCGCCGGAGCGTCCCTCCGCTGTGGCTGGGCCCCGCAGGGCTGCTGGTCCTGGCGGCGCTCCTGGCGGACCGGACTCCCTCCGGCAACGCGGAGCTCTCCGCCGCGCCCCGGGCCCGCCTGGTGCCGCTCTTCCTGGTGGTGGTCCTCCGGTCCTACATGGGCATGAACCAGCCCTTCCCCTGGAAAGCCGCCTGGGCGGTCCCCCTGACCCTGGCTTTAGTCCTGGGCAAGACGGCGGGGGGCTTCGCCATGGACCGCCTGGGCCCCCGGCGGGCCTCGGCCTGGAGCTTGGGCGCGGCGGCGGCGCTGTATCTGGCCGCGTCCCTGCCCCTGCCGGGGCTGGCGGCGGTGTTCCTTTTCAACATGACCATGCCCGTCACCCTCTGGGCGGCGGCGCGGATGCTGCCGGGGGCCAAGGGCTTTTCCTTCGGACTGCTGACCTTCGGGCTGTTTCTGGGCTTCCTGCCCTCCTACCTGGGCTGGCCGAACCTGCTGACGGGCCCGTGGTCCTGCGCGGCGCTGGCGCTGTGCAGCCTGGCCCTGCTGTGGGCGGGCCTGGGAGGGGCGGAATGCTGAACATCCTGGCCGTCTCTTTGGCCCTGACGCTGGTCCTGGAGGGGGCGTTTGCCCTGGCCTGCGGCCTGCGGGGGCGGCGGGAGCTGGGGCTCACCGCCCTGGTGAACTGCCTGACCAACCCCCCGGCGGTGCTGTTCTATTACACCGCCGTTCCCCTGTGGGGCCCGGTTATAGCCGCCGCCCTGGCGGAATGCGCCGCGGTCCTGGTGGAGTGGCGGTGCTACCGGGCCTTTTCCCGGCGCATCCGGCATCCCTTCTGGTTTTCCCTGACCGCCAACGCCGTTTCCTACGGCGCGGGCCGTCTCATCAATCTGCTGTTTTGAAGTTTGGAGGAATGTGGTATGAAACGAATCTGGACCTTTCTGCTGACCATAACGCTGTTGACGGCCCTGGCGGTCCCCGCCCGGGCGGACGTGCTCTGGTCGCCCATGGACAACCCGTTTTACGAGCAGCACCACAGCGAATTGGACACGGTCATCCGCTACTTTCTCGCCAACGGCGAAGAGGGCTTCGTCACCCTCTGGGACGCCCCAAACGGCAGCCGGGTGACGGCCCAGTACGAAAACGGGGAACGGCTCCTGGTGTACTACACCTACGGGGACTGGGCCCTCATCACCGTCCGGGGGAGAACGGACTCCGGGGAGTGGACGGAGACCAACGGCTGGACGCGCCTGTCTGATCTGTCCCTGATCTACGACTGTACCTCCTTCCGGGAGGAATACGCCTCGGAGATCCACTCCTACCGGGATGAGCGCTCCCTGTTCGACGGCAGCGCGGAGACGGTGAATTTCTACGAGTACCCCGGCGCGGCGGAGGTCAAGGACCAGATGGAACCGGCCAAGTTCCAGGAAATCCTGACCGAAGGCGCGGCGCAGGTCATCGACTCCGTTTTCACGGACGAAGAGGGCCACACCTGGGGCTATATCCCCCGCTATATGTTCGTCCGGGAGTCCTGGCTCTGCCTGGACGACCCCGGCGGCACGGATTTCCCCGTCCGGGAGGTGCCGGAGGTGGAGTTCACGCCGTCCCAGGCCCCGGTCCGGCCCGCCGCAGCCTATGCGCCATATATCCTGGTGGCGGGCGTGGTGGCGGTCACCGCGGGACTGCTGTTCTGGTTCTATGGCCGGAAGCGCGGTGAAAACCCGAAGGGCTGACCGGCGTTCAGGGCCGCGCGGTAAAGCCGCTTGTCAGAATCGGCGGCGGTCATGCGCGTTAAGGAGGAAAAATAGGAATTGAAAAGGTATTCGGCGTCACGTGGAAAGCGTCCGGTCGTTTTTGCCGTCCTGCTCGTTGTCCTTGTAATAGTGGCCGGCATAGCCGTTCTCTTGCCTTCCATAGCGAAAAACCAGTATTGGAAGGCGTCCCATCTGCAAAACGCCGTGCTGGACCTGGCGGAATATGACGGACGCATTGCGGAACATGACGCAAGTCTTGGCGAGGTGGAGGCGACCGTACATAGATGCAATGCGTCCGCCGTCCCCGTAAGGCCCGCGCTCGCGCCGTTTTTTGACGTTTGCGACCAAATGATCGTCCGCTATTTCCGGGATGTTTACGAGGTTGACCTCACGGAACGCATGGACGCGCTCCAGGTCATGGAAGCCGCCTATCCGGAAGAGGTCTCCCAAATGGTGGGCGGTTCCCATTCCAGCGATTTTCCGGGGAAGCTGTTTCTCAACGCCGATGTTCTTGAGGAACTGCTTTCGGACATGGAAGGCGGAGAGCTTCCGGAGGCCGCAGGCACGGCGTTCTCTGTAAAAATGCTTCGGACCGTCTATATCCATGAGGTGATGCATTACCTCGGGTTCAACAGCGGCCGGGGGTTTGACCATTTCATGGAAGCTTTTGCCGAATCCCTCAACCAGGAGGTCATGCTGCACAGCGGGGTCAAGTACGAGAGCATCACCGGCTATGCGGCCATCCAGGGATTTGCCGCGCAGATCGCGGAATGCGATCCGGCCTTCGTCCGGGAGGGCTTGGCGGGAAACGGCTCCGATCTGGCTGCGTATTTCAACAGCAGATTGGGCGGCGCGCCCCATGTCAACTACGCGGAGTATTACGATAAACTGATTGGCTTGCTCCAAAAGGGCGGCCACGAGGATCAGGGGAAGCTCAAATACTATACGCAGTATCTGACATATGAATACTGCAAGGCGGCTAATGAACACGCAAAGGATATCCTGAGCGGGGGAGGACTGTTTGAAGTGAAGTGGCTTTTGGGTGTGGGCTGAGACACGGAAAGAGCGTGTGTCTCACTCGCAGATTTTCATGTAGGGGCGGCTATCAGCCGTCCCTACATTCCGCTTGTATCGATCGAACGCACCGAATATGGACCGCCTGCCGATCATCGCCCCCATATTGAGATACTTCGGTCTTTGATTGGACCGCTTCCGCCTGCACGTTCCATTGATTTTGTTGACATTTCCCGGAAAAATGGTATTCTAAAATAGTAGAAGTTTGCGGCCTATCCTCGGCGGGCCGCAGACATTTGCCGGAGGACGCTCGATTCGAAGAGCAGGAGGATTTTGCATGAAAAAACTGGTATTCGGCTCCCTCAACATCGACCGCACCTACCAAGTGGCCGGTTTCGTCCGGCCCAAGGAGACCATCTCCGCCCTGGGCTACGCCTGCTTCTGCGGGGGGAAGGGCTTCAACCAGGCGGTGGCGCTGGCCCGGGCCGGAAGCGAGCTCTATTTCGCCGGGGTGACCGGCGCGGACGGCGGGATGCTCCGGCAGGGCTTGCTGGACGAGGGAGTCCACATCGAACTGCTGAAGGAGAGCCCCAACGCCAACGGGCACGCGGTCATCCAGGTCAACGAGCGGGGTGAGAACTGCATCATCGTGGCGGCGGGCTCCAACGCAGAAGTCAGCCGGGAGTACGCCGATGAGGTGCTGGAGCATTTCTCGGAGGGCGACCTGATCGTGCTGCAAAATGAGATTCCCCACGTCGGCTATATCATCGACCGGGCCGCAGAGAAAGGGATGCGGGTCGCCCTGAATCCCTCTCCCTTCAACCAGGCGGTGAAGGACTGCCCCCTGGACCAGGTGAGCTATCTGCTCATCAATGAGGTGGAGGGCTGCGAGCTGACAGGGAAACAGGAGCCGGAGAAGATACTGGACGCCGTCGAGGCGCGCTTCGCGGGGCTTGCGGTGGTGCTGACCTTGGGAGAAAAGGGCGCCTGGTTCAAGGCGGCGGATGGACGGCGCTTTTTCTGCGAGGCGGCGCCCTGCGTGTGCGTGGACACCACGGCCGCAGGGGATACGTTCACCGGCTATTTCCTGACCGAGTATCTGGAGCACGGAGACGCGGCCCTGGCCCTGCGCCGCGCGGCAGCGGCCAGCGCCATCGCCGTCTCCCGGAAGGGGGCTTCCGATTCCATCCCCCGCCGGGAGGAGGTCCTGCGGAAGCTGGAAGCGGCGTCCGGCGGACCGGCGGTCTAAGGACTGGGAAAGGAGGCGCGGAAATGTGTACGTGTTTGATTGCGGGGCGCAAGGCGACGGCGTCCGGAAAAGTACTGCTGGCGGCGAACGACGACTGGGACGGCGTGCCCGGCCTGCTGACCCACGCGGCCCGGAGGAGGCATTCGCCGGAAGATACCTATCTGCTGGTGGGCGGCCGGAGGATTCCCCAGCCGCCGGAAACCTGCGGGTACACCTATACGGCGTGCAGCTATACCATCGGAACCCTAGACCGGGGCTGGGCGGGCGGCATGAACGACCGGCAGGTCGCCGCCGCGGGCACCGGGGCCAGCGCGTTTAAAGATATCGATTACGGCGATGCGTGGCTGGAGCCGGACGACATTCTGCTATTGATTTTGGAGCGCGCGGAGTCCGCCCGGGACGGCATCCGCATGATCGGGGAGCTGGTGGAGCGGTACGGCTTCGCGACCTCGGGAATGGACGGATGCCAGAGCGCCGCCACCTACGCGGTGGCGGACCCGGAGGAGGGATGGTTTCTGGAGATGGCTCCGGGAGCCCACTGGATCGCGGTCCGGGTGCCGGACGATGAGGCCGGGATGCGTCCCAACAGCTTCGGGACCCACGACGCCGACCTGACGGATGAGGAGAACGTCATGGCGTCGCCGGGGCTGGCGGAATTTGCCCGGTCGCAGGGCTGGTGGGACGGCGATATCCGCCATTTCGACTTTGCGTCCGCCTATGGCGCGGACAAGAGCCCCAACGAGTGGGGGCCGGAGCTGGACCCCATGAACATGCGCCGCCGCTGGCGGGCCATGAACCTGCTGTCCGGGAAGGAGACGCCGGAGGACGCGCTGCTCTACTCCGTCCGTCCCGACCGTCTGCTGAAGCCGGAGGACTTCATGGCCGTTCTCCGGGACGTGTACGAAGAGACGCCCTACGATCTGCGGAAGGTTCCCGCCGCCGGGCGGTATGGGAACCCCTTCCACGACGGCCCGGAGAGCTACAGCCTCTGCCGCCACGCTACCGTGGCCAGCTTTGCAGCCGATTTTTCGGGTCCCGGCGTGATGTGGACGGCTATGGCCTGCCCCGCCATGAGCTGCTATATCCCGCTCTACGGGGACATTGCCGCGCTGCCGGAGGTCTGCGGCGGCACGGAGCCGGACGCGCCGTCCCTGTTCTGGGAGTGGAAGACGCTGGGCTACTTGGTCCAGCGGCGTTACAGCCGCTACGCGGGGCTGGTGCGCTCCGCCGCGGCGGACTATGAGCGGCGGATGGCCGCGCTGCTGCGGGAAGAGGCGGAAGAGCTCGCCAATCTGCCGGAGGAGGCCCGGCGGGAGCGCTGTACGGCGCTGACCGAGGCCCGGATTGAGGAGGCCCGGCGGCTCTGCCGGGAGCTTCGGACACAGCTGGAGAAATCCTATTGACAAAAAGCGACGGCCCCGGAGGGCGGTTTCCCGCCGGGGCCGTCTTGTTTGCCTTATGCCTGGCCGTAATACGCGCCGGAGCCGTGCTTGCGGTAGTAATGCTTGTCCAGGATAGCCTGGTCCGCCGGGACGGCCTCCGGCCGGAAGGTCCGGGTGAGCAGGGCCATATGGGCGCACTCGTCCAGCACCAGGGCGTTTTCCACCGCCTTCTCCGGCGTGGGGCCCCAGGTGAAGGGGCCGTGCTTGCACACCAGCGCCGCCGGTACCGCGCCGGGGTCGATGCCCCGTTTTCGAAACGTCTCGGCGATGACCAGGCCGGTGTTTTTCTCGTAGTCCTCCTGAATCTCCTGGGGGGTGAGGCCGCGGGTGCAGGGCACGGGGCCGAAGAAGTAATCCGCGTGGGTGGTTCCGTAACAGGGCAGATCGCACTCGGCCTGGGCCAGGGCGGTGGCCCAGCGGGAGTGGGTGTGGACCACGCCCCGGACGCCGGGGAAGGCCCGGTACAGCTCCAGGTGGGTCGGCAGGTCCGTGGAGGGGCGGAGGTCCCCCTCCACGACGGCCCCGGACAGGTCCGTGACCACCATATGCTCGGGCCGCATGCCGTCATAGCGCACGCCGCTGGGCTTGATGACGACATACGCTCCATCCTCCGACAGGGCGGAAACGTTTCCCCAGGTAAGGACCACCAGGCCGCATTTGGGAAGCTCCAGATTGGCCCGGCAGACGCGCTCTTTCAGCTCTTCCAGCATATCCGTCACCTTCCTTCCATAAGGTCCTGCATCTCCGGCCACAGGCCGTCGAGGCACGCGATGGCGCGGAGATAGAGCCGGTACTTTTTTTCGTAGGCGGCCGCGGCCTCCGGGCGGGGATAGACGGCGGCGGAGATTTTGCACATATGGGCGGCGGCGTCCGATAAAGAGGCGCGGCGTCCCACGGCGGCGTCCGCCGCGATGGCGCAGCCCAGGGCCCCCGTCTCCGACGCGTCCACCGTCTCCACCGGCATATCCATCACGTCGGCGAACATCTGCGTCCAGACGGCGGAGCGCGCCGCGCCGCCGGCCAGCCGGATGCGGCCCTGCCGCCCGCCGCGGCTCTTCAGGAGCTTTTCCAGGTGATAGCGGTGGGAGAAGGCGATTCCCTCGTACACGGCCCGCAGCATGTGCTTCCGGGTGTGAGAGGCGTTGAGCCCCAGGAACGCGGCCCTGGCACGGGGGTCCACGTTGCTGGCGGTGAGGAAGGGCAGGAAGACCGGAACGAAGTCCTCCGGGCGGAAGGACTCCGCCCAGCGGTTCATCTCGTCGTAGACGCTCCGCCCCCCGGCCTTTGCCGCCGCCAGGAGCTCCGGCAGGAGCTGGCGGATAAACCACTCGTTGTTTCCGGCGGAGGTGGGGCTGGACTCCTCGATCAGGTAGTACCCCGGCAGGCAGAACAGGGAGTTCATCAGGACGCTGCCGTCGGTCACGGGTTCCTTCCGGAGGTATTCGTTGATGCTCCAGGTCCCGGCGATCATGCAGATGTTCTCTTCGTCGGTGACGTTTACCGCCAGGGCGCAGGCGTCGATGTCGAACATGCCGCCGATCACAGGCGTCCCCTCCGCCAGGCCGGTGGCCCGCGCCGCCTCTTCCGTGATTTCTCCGCAGACGTCCAGCGAGCGGCAGAGGGGCGGAAGGGCGTTCTCCACGGCCTCCAGGCCGAAGAGGCGCAGGAGTTCCGGGTCGAAGGAGGCGGTATGCAGGTTCATCAGCCCCGTGCCGGAGCAGTCGGTCATTTCGGCACGGGCCTGGCCGGTGAGGCGGAAGCGGATATAGTCCTTGCAGGCAAAGACCCAACGCGTGTCTTCCAGCACGCCCGCCTCGTTGTCCCGGAGCCAGGCCAGAAGGCTCACCGGCTGGCAGGACAGGATGTGCTGGCAGGACAGGCGGAAGGCCGCTTCCTCGACGCCGTTTTCCCTCCACTTCATGGGGTAGCGCCACGCGCGGTTGTCGGCGGAGAGGATGCCCCGCCGGACGGGACGGCCGTCCTTTCCCCAGAGATAGAGGCCCTTCCCGTGGCCGCACAGGCCGATGCCCGCGACGGCGCGGGGCTCGATTCCGGTGCGCTCCAGCAGGCGGCGGACGACGGCGCAGTTGTCCTGCCACATCTCCTCCATGTCCCGCTCCACGAAGCCGGGAGCCGGCGTAAGGGCGGCTGTCGCCACGCTCTCCACGGCGATTTGAGCGCCGTCTTCCGTGAACAGGGCGGCCTTGGTGTTGGTGCCGCCGTTGTCCAGACCCAAATAGTATTTCATAGGACCTCCTTTTCCAGCGCCGCCTCGAATTGGGCGGCGATATATGTCCGGGCGGAGGAAATGGCCGTCTCCCAGTCCTGGCCGGGGGAGTGCCACATCTCCATCATGTAGGGGCCCCGATAGCCCTGCTCCTCCAGCTGGCGGAAGCAGGCGGGGAAGTCTACGCAGCCCTCTCCAAAGGGGACCCCCTTGAACACGCCGGGGGACTCCGGCGTCACGGCCAGAGTGTCCTTCACGTGGACCGCCGTGATCTCCCCCGCCCCCAGGCGCAGCTCCGCCAGGGTATCGTTCCCCCAGGCGCTGAGGTTGCCAAGGTCCGGGTAGACC
>CAQVQZ010000048.1:0-1131 GCA_948902155.1 uncultured Oscillibacter sp. | reverse complement strand
GAGGCGGGCCTTCCAGCGGCGGTAGCGGGTGATGCTGCTCATCAGCTCCGTGTCCATGATCTCCATGGCCAGCATGACCTGATACTGCCCGGCCAGGCGGCAGGCGTCCCGCAGCCCCTCCTCAAACAGGCGGAGGCTCTCCTCCGTGGAGGGCTCGTAATACACGTCGTATCCGGCCAGCTGAATCACCCGCACGCCGAACTCCCGGGCGAAGAGAATGGCCTTTTCCATGATGTCCCGGGCCCGGTCCCGCACGGCGGGGTCGGCGCTGCCGAAGGGAAAGCGCCGGTGGGCGCTGAGACAGATGGAGTGGGGGAAAAGCCCGGTCTCCCGAATCGCCCGGCGCAGCTCCTCCTTTTCGCCGTCCGGCATGTCCAGCCGCGCGAGGCGTCCGTCGGTCTCGTCGATGGAAATCTCCAGATAATCGAAGCCCAGCGCCTTGGCGGTCTCCAGCCGCTGCCACCAGGACAGCTCCGGCGGCAGCGCCTTTTCGTAGAGGCCCAACAGGTGGTTTCCCAGCATTTCGCGATTCCTCCTTACTTATTTATCACGTTATCACGGCGGCTTGCCGGTCACTCCGGGAACAGGCAGGGGTGGGACCGGGGAATCTGATAGGGGGCGGTGCTTTCCCGCCGGATGAAGCGGGTGCAGACCTGCATCTTGCAGAGGGCGCCGCCGCGCCCCTGAATCTGCTCGTGGAGAATGTGTACGGCCCAGCGCCCGATCTCGCCGCAGGACACGGCGATGGTGGTCAGGGGCGGCTCGGACAGGGCGGCGAAGGGCAGGCCGTCGAAGCCCACGATGGAGATGTCCTGCGGGACGCGCAGCCCCTTGCTCTTGAAGGCGCGCATAGCCCCGATGGCGATGCTGTCGTTGTTGGCGACCAGCGCGGAGGGGAACCGGGTCCCCTGGGAGAGAAGCAGGGATACCGATTTGCTGGCGCCGTCCATTGTGGGAAAGATGGAGTAAACCAGCTCCTTTTCAAAGGAGCCGCCATAAGCGGCCAGCGCCTTTTTGAACGCGGCGAGCCGCTCCAGGTCGTTGTTGGCGGGGATGGAGTTCGCCAGAAATCCGACGCGGCGGTGCCCCAGGTCCAGCAGGTGCTTCACCGCGGAGAAGATGGCCTCCTCG
>CAQVQZ010000047.1:3388-12303 GCA_948902155.1 uncultured Oscillibacter sp. | reverse complement strand
ACAGGCGCTTTGCGCCCCGGCGGACCTATGGCCCGCCGGTTGAAAAGAAGTGTATGCTTCTTTTCAACTGCGTTGACTATAAAGGCCGCGCCGCCGCCGGGGCGTTTCCTGTGAGGCGGAAGGCCGCGCTGCGGCCCGGCGCTTCGCGGATTGATGCGGCTGCGCCAAAAACCGGCAGAGCCGGGAGAGGACTCCTCTCCCGGCTTTTTGCGCGTCATTTTTAATTTGCCCGCTCATCGGTCCTGGCCCTTCCGGCTCCGGCGGCCTTATCCCGGAATCAGCGCCTTTACCCCGCTTCCGGCGTCCGAGGTATAGTCCAGATGCGGATATGCGTTGGAGAGCTCCTCCGCCCTCATGCGGCCGCTCTTCCGCAGCTCCTCCAGCAGCTCCGCCTCGTCGACGGACAGCAGATAGCGGCCGGCCTCGTCCAGGCCCATGGCGTCGATGAGCGGCCCGATGATCTGGCGCTTGATCCACCCGCCGTGGCACACCTTTTCGTTGTTGATGGGGAACACGATGGGAAGGAGGAATTCCTCCTTCACCGTCAGGGTGTCCCGGCAGATCGACGCCTCCAATTCCTCCAGGGTGCCGCAGGCCGCGGCATGCCGGTCGATAAAGCGCTTGCAGAGGGTTTCGAACAGCTCCCGGAACTGCCGGGAAAAGGCGGCGGCGTCTTTTTTCCGATTCAGCGTTTCGCAAAGCGCCGCCAGCACGGCGGTCCCCGCCGGGGAAAGGTCCAGGCCCAGCAGGGGAACCAGCCGCTCCGGCACGATTTCCGGGTCCGCATTCAAGCCTGTGATCAGCAGCAGGGGGTCCTCGATCATCCCGGCGATCACATCCGCGATATAAGCGGGCCGCGCCGCCCGTCCCATGCCGGAGGGCTGCTTCCGGTGGAGCATGATCACGTCACGGACGGTTTCCTCCGATATGCCGGGGACAAGCTCTTTGATCAAAATAGCCCTTTTCGGAATTCTGGGCAAAGGGCCAGCGGTTCAGGTCGTGCAGCAGAATGATTTCATTTGCCCGCTCGGGATTGACGCCGGTTGCCCCGCAGAAGTACGAGTTGATCCACAGCATCCGCCGGATGTGGTCGTATCGGTTGAACACCCGGGCCCTGGGGTCGCCCTCCCGGCAAAGCGTTGTGGCAAAGCCGGTGATCCCCTTCAAGCGCCGCAGTGCGTTCAGGACGTTTTTGTCCGCAGCTTCCATCAAATTTCCCGCCTGTCATTCAGAAGTCTCCCGCCATGCCATGGTCGGACGAATTTTTGGAATATAAGGTCTCTGATGCAGCATATGGCATAGGTGATTATAGGTAAATTCGTCGGTTCCCTCCGGAATTAAAGGCCCGGGACCGTCCGCCGCCGCGGCTTCGCCGTAACGCCGGAGCCGCCGGCGCAGCTGCTCCCCGCCGACCCGCAGCAGGGGGTCCCGGGCGCAGACAGACCTCTGCCGCGCCGGGCAGGCGGCGCTCTCGCAGTAATCCCGCCGCCTGTCGGATGCGGAAGTGCCGTTGATATCGGGGAGTCCCTGGGAAAGGGCAATGCCGCAGCTGGTGTTCCGAAAGACCGGGTAACGGCGCTCCCCGGCCAGCGCGGCCAGCTCCGCCAGACGGTCCGTGGACACGTGCTCCTCCCCGGGCAGTCTTTTCAGGCGGAGCTCAGGCTCCGCCCATGTCCGCAGCTCCTCCGAGTAGGAGGGGATCAGGTGGGGCCCGCCCTTCAGCCCGATTACGACGGAACACAGGCAGCCGCTGCTTTGCAGGTCCCGGATGCGCCCGGGAAGCGCTTCCGCCGGGTTCCACCGCTGCAGAAAGGGCCTCCAGAAGTGGATGGCCTGCAGCCCCTCGGTCTTTGCAATCCGCTCGAAGGACCTGTAGGTGCCCTCCTTGGCGGAGACGCCCCCCCGCTCCACCCGGCGGTCGTATTCCGCCGCGAAGGACTGGCTCAGGAAGAACAGGCCGTGCCCCCCCGTGGCGTCGGCGGCACGCTGGGCGGTTTCCGCGGTGATTTCGGCCTTGGTGATCATCACAATCAGGCGCCCCGGGTCGAGCTCCGCCACCATCCGCGCGGCCTGGAATAGTATGTCCCGGCTGTCCGGGTTTAAAAACAAATCCGTGGTGTTTCCGATGCTGACCGGCACATCCCGTGGGCAGCGGCGCAGCACGGAGGCAAGCCGGTCCCGCAGGGCGGCGTCCGCGGCGAACTTCAGGCACGGAGAAGTTCCCGTCAGGCCGCTGCCCCGCAGGAAGCAGTACCCGCAGTCGTTTGCGCAGCCCCACACCGGATCCAGAGCCAGCCAGGAGTCATGCTCCGCGATGGGGGTTTCAGTCAGCATACGGGGGCTCCCCCTGGTATTCCGTTCCCTTCCGGTAAAGCTCCTTGAAGTACTTCAGCATCAGGTCGTAGCCATAGGGCGACGCCGTTTTGTCCAGCAGCATTTCAAAGGACACAAATATGGCCTTTTCCCGGTTCGCGGTGTGGATATACGGCTCGAAGAAGCAGAGGGTGTCCGTGATCAGGGCGGTTGCAGGCAGATTCATGCGGATGGTTTTTAAGTTCACCTGGCCCTCAAAATCCTGCCGGAGCTCATTATAGCCGGTCAGGGCCATCTCATATTTGGCCTGGATGCGGTCCTGCTCGCTCTTCGTGTACAGAGGGTCGCGCACGGAGGGGTCCGCCAGCACGATATGAAAGCTCCCGCCCCTTTGCAGATACCGCCGGACCGACCGGTGGAAGATGCAGCGGTTCCCAAGATAGGAATACCCCGTTTGCGCCAGGAGGTAAAGGGATTTCCCGGCGTTGGCCGCCATGGCTTCGCGCTTGGCGTCGTTGCGGGCGTCGTTTTCGGAATACGCGTTTTCCTTATGGGGCACCCACAGGCGCGTGCACCCCAGGGAGGCCAGGCTCCCGCTTTCCGCGGAGAGAGCGGCTCCGGCCGGCTTTTCCCCGCCGGGGGCCGCCGCGCCGCCGTCCAAAAAGAGCTTTACAAGGGAGGCCGCCGCGATGGTGGCAAATTCCGCGTTGCTCTTCCGGGTGCTGCGGTCCCCGCAGTCCGACACGCCCCGCACCGCGATCCAGTCGACCTTCCGGTTGTTGCAGGAGCGGGCGAACCCGGCGGTGTCCTGGTCGGCGGCAAAGATTTGGGCGTTTGCAGCGGTAAAGAGCTGCATGGAATCCTCGTGGATGATCCGGCTCCCGGAGGCGATGGCCTTGCCCATAAGCTGCGGCTCCAGCTTTTCGGGAACGGAGACGCCCTGCTTCAGGGCGTTCTGCAGAACCATCGGCCACCATTTTACCTTCAGGTCCTTGTCGCTTTTTAAAAAGGCAAATCGGTTCGCAAGCTCGCCGGGGGCCCCGATTGCCTCAAACCGGAGCTCCGCGCCGGGCTCCAGGGAGCTTTGCCCATAGTCGAACACGCCCAACAGGGAAAATACGACGTCGCCGACGTCGGTTTGGCCCGGCCGCCCGGCGCAGGTCCCGATCAGGATCGCGTTTTGGGGCTTATACCTGTCCAGCAAATAGCCTGTGGCGATGGCGGCGCCGGCGTTCCCCTTCTGTATGATGCAGGAAACCACCGCGCGGCAGCCGGGATCGTAGTAGACGGGGTATTCGCTGTTTTCGTCCGCCTCCTTCTCAAGGGCGAACACCGTTCTGACCGCCTTCGCTTCGCTTTCCGGGAGCACGGTTACAATCAGTGTTTTTACATCCATGACTCGTTCTACTCCTCTCTTGATACGGCCCGTCTGAGGCCGCTGGGCTGCATGCTGGTCCCGCAAAGCGGGGGGCTGCCGGGGCCGCCGGGAAATATGATTTTGCAATTGTGCAGTATTGGCGGCGCTTTGGGGCGCCGAACGCATAAATTGCATTTTGCTATACTCCATTGTAACAGGCCGCCCTCCGGTTTTCAACCAAAATTTGGCAAACTTCGACGGAAACTGGCGGCGGGGCCCGCGGCGCTGAAAATCCGGCCCTTTTTCAACTGCGCCGGCGATAAAAGCGGGAGAGAGGCCAAGGGCCTCTCTCCCGCTTTTCGTTGGTATGAAGCTGTCCCGCGGCTTTGGCGGTCATCCCCGCCTGAGGATGCCCTTCAAGGTTTCCAGAAGCTTTTCGATATCAATGGGTTTGGAGATATGACCGTTCATGCCGCACTTGAGGGCCTGCTGTTTGTCTTCTTCGAAGGCGTTGGCCGTCATGGCCAGGATGGGGATGGTGCTGACGGCCGGGTTTTGCAGCGCCCGGATGGCCTTCGTGGCCTCGTAGCCGTTCATCACCGGCATCTGCACGTCCATCAGCACCAGCTGATAGAAGCCGGGCTGGGCGTTCTTCAGCATATTCACCGCCTCCTGCCCGTTCCCGGCAATGTCCACGGTGAAGCCCGCTTCCTCCAGAATGGCCTGGGCAATCTCCTGGTTCAGCTCGTTGTCCTCCGCCAGAAGGATGTGCCCCGTGGCCTGGGAGGAGAGGGGAGCGTCGTCCGCCTCCCCCCCGTCGCCCGAAGTGACGATAGAGAGCAGGCAGTCCCGCAGCTCGGAGAGGAACAGGGGCTTGCCGCAGAAGGCCGTGATTCCGGCTTCCCGGGCCTCCTCTTCAATGTCGGCCCAGTCGTAGGCGGTCAGGACGATGATGGGCACGTCCTCGCCGCACTCCTTGCGGATGCGCCGGGCCACCTCGATGCCGTTCATGTCCGGCAGCAGCCAGTCGATCACATAGACGCAGTAATGGTCCCCCCGCATGACGGACTGCCGGGTGCGGAGGACCGCCTCCTTGCCGGAAAGGGTCCACTCGGCCCGGAGGCCGATCTGCTGGAGCATGCAGGACACGCTGTCACAGGTGTTGAAATCATCGTCCACCACCAGGGCGCGGCAGCCCGTCAGCTCCGGAATGACGGTGGGCTCCTTATCCTCGGAGGAGAGACGGAACGTCAGGTCGACGAGGAATTCCGTGCCCGCGCCCTGGCGGCTCTTGACCTGGATGGAGCCGTTCATCATTTCCACAATGTTTTTGGTGATGGCCATTCCGAGGCCCGTGCCCTGGATGCCGCTGGTGGTGGAATTCTGCTCCCGCTCGAAGGGCTCGAAGATGTGGGAGACAAATTCCTCGCTCATGCCGATGCCGGTGTCCTTGATGCAGAATTCATAGGCGGCGTGCTCCGCCGGGGCGGAGGGCTTTTCCGTCACCCGGATGCTGACAATGCCCCCCGCCGGGGTGTACTTGATGGAGTTGCTCAGAAGGTTCAGAAGAATCTGGTTCAGCCGCAGCCGGTCGCAGAGGATGTCCTCATGGGCGACGTCCACGGCGTCCATGTAAAGCTCCAGCTGCTTGGCGTGGACGTCCGCCTGCACGATGCTCCGCAGGCCGTGGAGAATATCCGGCAGGGAGCAGGGCTTCTCGTCTAAGTACATTTTGCCGCTTTCGATGCGGCTCATGTCCAGCACATCGTTGATAAGGCTGAGGAGGTGATTGCCGGAGGTCATGATCTTTTTCAGGTACTCCTCCACCCGCTCCCGGTTGTCGATGTGGGTGGAGGCCAGGGCGGTAAAGCCGATGATGGCGTTCATGGGGGTTCGGATATCGTGGGACATGTTGGAGAGGAAGACGCTCTTGGCCTTGCTGGCCCGGTTGGCCTGGGCAAGGGCGTCCTCCAGCAGGCTCTTTTTCTCCATTTCCGCCCGGGTTTCCTCGTCCACGCTGCGGAAGCCGACGACTACGCCCCGGCTGGTTTTCCAATCTCCGATGGGAACGGCCTTCATCTGGAAGTAACGGACCTCGCCGCCGCAGATCGTGCGGTAATTCAAATAGTGAAGGCCCCGTTCCTGAAGCTCCCGCACCAGAACGTCCCTGGTGAAGACCCGGCGGACCAGGTCCCGGTCGTCCACATAGACGCAGGTTTGAATATAATCCTCCATGCACGCCTCCATGGAGAGCTCCCCGGAGAAGATGCGGTCCAGAATGCCGTAGGGGCAGGCGTGAGTCCGCAGGGCGCTTCCCGTGCCGCTGTCCAGGTCAAAGAAGCAGACCAGGTTGTAATCGACGCTCAGGGCCTGCACCAGCTCCTGGTGGCGGCGGTCCTTGCGGAGCTGTTCCTCCTGCTCCCGCTGCTTTTGGGCGGTGCAGTCCAAAAGGAAGCGCTGGTAGAACGGTTCGCCGTTTTCCTCCATGAGCTTCACATTGCCCATCACATGGATGATGGCGCCGTCCGGGTGCCGGACCTGGTATTCCACGCTGACGCTGTCCCCCGCCTTTTTCAGGGACTTGATGCAGGAGCGCAGCTTTTCCTTGTCGTCCTCCACCACGGAGGTGGCGATGGTGTCGAAGCCGGCCCGGGCCAGCTCCTCCTCGGACTCATAGCCCAGGATTTCCAGGGCGGCCCGGTTGACGCTGAGGATGCGGGCCCCGTCCAGGCTGTGGCACAGCACGCCGCAGTCCATGGTGGTGAACAGGGCCTCCAGGGCCTGATTTTCCCGCCGCAGCTCCGCCTCATAGGCCCGTTCCCGGGTCACGTCGATGGCGACGCCCACGGTGCCCATGACGCTGCCGTCCAGGTCGTACAGCGGGGACTTATAAGTGGTCAGCAGGCGGGTGCCCCCGCCGGTTTGGATGGTTTCCTCGGATACGCAGGTTTCCCGGGTTTCCATCACCACGCGCTCGGACTCGATGCAGGCGGGATCGTCCTGCTCCACGTCCCAGATATAGGCGTGCCCCCGGCCCTGGACCTGGGCCTTGGTCTTGCCCACGGTTTCACAAAAGCTGTCGTTTACCTTTTCGTGGATGCCGTCCTTGGTCTTGTACCAGACCAGATTGGGGACGCTGTTGATGGTGGACTCCAGATACTGGCGGGCCTCCCAAAGGTCGCAGCTCTGCCGGCGGACCTGCTGCCAGCGCCGGAAGCGGAAGCACAGCTCCTCCCGGCTCATCGGCAGGACCCAGACATCCGAGGCGGCGGCGAACAGGGAGGGGGTCAGCTGTTCCCGCCCGGCCAGGACGATGAGCTCCCCCTCGCCGCCCGTCAGAGCCCGAAGGGCCTCCTCCGCGTCCAGTCCCCGGAGGTCGGCGAAAATAGCCCCGGCCTGGAGGGCGAGAGACGGGTCCGGCTCCTCGCTCTCCAGGAAGATGTGAGTAAAGGGCTCCAGGGGAGCGATCTCCCGCAGGGGAGCAAACATGTCCTGGTGGCGGCCGGTGAAGTAGAGCCGCATATGACAATGATACATAGGTTTTCTCCTCCATATGGATGCGCTGTCCCGGCAGGGCCGGGGGGAAGGACAGCACGCCGGTTTCACAACCTCTATTTTAACGGCAAAGCGCTCCAGTGTCAACTGTAAGGAGGGTTTATGGCAATTTTCAAAAATACCGGCGGCAGTTCGGCGGATGCAGGAGGCACATCACGGTGCCTTCCTTCTTGACGGGCGTCGGCCCGCCTGCGCCGTCAGCCCCCGGTTATGAATGCCGGTTCCAAGAGAGACGCCGGGGCTATGCGCACAGGGCCTGGGGGAGGAGGCCCCTCCAAAGAGCGGCACAGGGGCCCACGGCATTTTGGGCCGCGTGCCCCTGCTTGGGTGCGTCCGCCCCTCCCCGGCGCCCCCGGAGAGCGCCGCAGGAAGGCTCACACGCTGAAATTCAGCTGGCGGTAATAGCCGTCATAGACCCGTGAGATGGGCTTGTCCGCCACGGCGGGCCGCTCCGGCCCGTAGAGAAGACGGCCGATTTTATAGCCCACGCCGTTGATGCAGACGGATTCCCCGGCGGTGTGGCCGCCGAACTTCGTCATCCAGGCCAGCGCCTCGCACACCGTGCAGCCCCGGCGAAGCCGGCCCTGCTCATCCCAAAGCGGATCGTAACCTAGTTCCATGCTACTACATCCTCCCATTCTATAAGAAAGCAACCGCTACATATTGTAGCGGAGTCTTCCGGCAAAAGCAATGGCGGGAGTGGAGAAAAAAGAGGGGGATATTCGTGAAAAACGCGGGGTTGACAAAATGCCCCAGGCGGGGGCGGCGGCGCGGAGCCGCGTGGCTGCGGGGCTTTGCGCCGTGGAGAGCCTGCCGCGCAGACGGTCCCGGGGGGAGGCCCGGCCGCGGACCTCGCAGAAAATCCACCAAATTTTGGGGGAGCGCTTTGGCGGCATGGGGGGGGATGTTGCACGGCTTTGTGCAACAAAGGAGAACCGGGAAGCGATTTTGGGGAGGCACGGATTGGGCTCTGAGGTTCCCGGGGCCGGTCCTTCCTCAGCGCTTGGGGAGCCGCTCCGGAAGCCCCGCTTTCGCGGCAGGGGAAGCCGGGGCATAAAATGGAAAGGGGAGAGAGACTATGGATGAGAAGCATTCCGAGCGGAGCGCAGACCTGGCCCGGCTGGAGCGGCAGCTCCAGAACCTTCAGCGCCAAAGCGGGGAGGAATCCAGGGAGCTCCGGGACCGGCTGGGCCGGGCGGAAACCACCAGCGCCGTCCAAAACGCCAAGTACGACGCCATCATGGAGAAGCTGGACACGCTGACCCGAAAGGTGGACGCCCTGGAAGCCGGGCCGGGGCGGCGCTGGAACGGGCTGACGGAGAAGGCGGCCTGGGCCGTGTGCGCGGCGGTGATCGCCTTTTTGCTGGGAGGGATCGGCCTGTGAGGAAAACCTCCAATTTCATTCTGGCCCTGCTGGGCCTGTTCCTGCTGGCGTTCGTTACGGCCATGACGGCGGTCTTCTGCGTGAAGGGCGCGGTGCCGGATACCCTCATACAATATACCCTGGGGACCGGCGGCGTGGAGGCCCTGCTGCTGGCGGGCATTCGGATTTCGAAGGTCATTTCCGGAGAAAGGGAGGAACGGCATGAGTAAGAAAATACAAAGGCGGCTGGGGAATCTCCTCAGCGTGAAGAGCCTGGTGACCCTGACCCTGACGGCGGTGTTCGCCTGTCTGGCCTTGTCCGGGGGG
>CAQVQZ010000047.1:0-3378 GCA_948902155.1 uncultured Oscillibacter sp. | reverse complement strand
CCAGGAATTCATGACCATTTACGCGGTTATCATTGCGTTTTATTTTGGCACACAGAGCCAGAAGATGCAGGATGTACTGGAGGGCGGCAATGGCGGGAGTCAGTGAAGTTCTGCGCATCGCCCGGCAGGAGCTGGGCGTGAAGGAGTTCCCGGAGAACTCCAACAAGGTCAAATACAACACCTGGTTTTATGGCCGGGAGGTTTCCGGCTCCGCCTACCCCTGGTGCATGGCCTTTGTCCAGTGGGTGTTCGACCAGGCGGGAGAAAAGCTGCCCTGCAGGACGGCCTCCTGTTCCGCCCTCTTGAACTGGTACAGGGCGCACAGTCCGGACCAGGTGGTGGAAACGCCCCGGCCGGGGGATATCGTCATCTATAATTTTGGCCACACCGGAGTGGTGGAGGCCGAGGGGAAGGGGACCGTCATCGCGATTGAGGGCAACACCTCCCCCGGCGAGGCCGGGAGCCAGGCCAACGGCGGCATGGTCTGCCGCCGGACCCGGAAGGCGTCCCTGGTGACGGCCTATCTCCGGCCTGTGGAGAAGAAGGAGGTGAAACCCTTGGACAATACCCCCAGCGCCGCCCACAAGGAGGGCGTGGAATGGGCCGTGAAAAGCGGCATTCTCACCGGAGACGCCGGCGGAGACCTGAAGCTGGCCGCTCCGGTGACCCGGCAGCAGCTGTGCACGATGCTGAAGCGCCTGGCGGACCATCTGGAGCAAAAAGGATAAGCATGAAAAGCGGGGGCGCCGGACAGGCGCCCCCTTTGAATTTGGCAGCACCAAAAAGCAGCCCCCGGCTAGGCCGGGGGTAAAAACTAGCTTACAGCGAGGAGGAGCGCACAAAAGGAGCAGGAGCAAGCCGCCATTTTCACAGGGTTTAAAGCGATCCCCCCCGGGCGGATTCCGCGGTTCCCTCCGGAGGACGGCGGTCAGCCCTCTTCCAGATACTCCTCCAGGCAGATTCCCAGGCGCATGATCTCTCCGGCGGCTTCCACGCCCACATAGCGGTAGTGCCAGGGCTCGTAGCCCACGCCGGTGAGGGCGCTTTTCTCCGTGGGATAGCGGAGGATGAAGCCGTACTCGGCGCAGTGCTCCATCAGCCATTTCTGCACCGCCGTGTCCTCCTGTCCCTCGTCCAGGAGCTGGTAGGACTTGTCCACAATGTCCACCGCCAGGCCCGCCTGGTGCTCGCTGGTTCCGGGGCGGGCCACCCAGAGAGCCGCCTGTTCCTCTGCCTCCTGCCGGGAGGCGGCTGTGGAGAGGCAGGCCTGGACCTTCCGCTCAAAGAGCTCCTCCTGCTTCTCCCATGTCCGGTAGGAGGAGCAGATGGTGGGCTGAAGCCCGTCGGCCCGGCAGGCGTCCATCATCCGCTGGAGGTCCGGGTAGGCCCGCTTGTCGATGGAGTGCCCGTTCACCAATTGGGTAAAGGCCGGGACCTGGAAGTCCTTTGGCAGGGGGTGGTCCCCGTTTACCAGAAGCAGGGCCCAGTCCTCCCCGGAGTTGGGGGCGTTGCCCTCCCCTTCGGAGCGGACCGCCCCGGGGACGGCCAGGATGCGGACGGGTTCCCCGCCTCCGGCTGCCGCTCCGGCCGCCTCCCCGCCGCTCACGGCTCCCGCCCGGCCCAGCAGAAAGCCTCCGGCGAACAGCACCAGCCCCAGAAGGGCCAGGAGGGGCAGGGGGGACCTCCGGGGCTTCCGCCGGGAGGGCGCGGGGCGGCGGAGCCTGGAAACTGCGGGCTCGTCCCATTGCATGGGGGCGGCGGCATAATACTCCCGGTCCGGGAGGGGAAAGTCGTGGAAGATGCAGGAATGGATGGACATGGAAACAGCTCCTTTGCTCTTGAACTGTCTCTATGATACGGCTTGTCCCCGTCGAAACCGAAACATTCCTGCATCAAAGCCTCACCATTTTTGCATCGGATCTGCATCCACGGAGGACTCACTTTGGAGCGGGTAGCCCATGGCGGTGCGAAGGGCGTCGTCCGCCGCCTCCCAGTCCACCTCCAGGATCATGCCGAGATAGTCCCTGTACCGGTGGACCCAATAGACGGCGCCGCTGTCCGCCGGACGAAAGACGGCGACGTCCTCGCTCCCCGCCGGCGCGCATTCCAGGCCCAGCGCGCCGAGGAAGGCTTCGCCGATATCCTCCGCCGAAACGTCAAACTCCCAGAGGAGCTCCGAATAGAATTCCAGCGCCAGGATTTGGCCCGACTCCCCGTCCAGATACAGGGAGAGGTTTTCCCCCGTCTCTTTGTCATAGGTGTACAGCAGCGCGAAGGCGGCGCTGGACAGGTCCCGCTGGTCCCGGAGGTAGAGAAGGCTGCCTTGAAACCCCCGGTTGTACACTCCGGACTTCTCCGGCAGAATCCCCAGCTTCACCAGCCGTACCAGCTCTGCCCAGGCCTGGGCGGACAGCTCTTCCAGCTTGGCCAGATCCGGCTCCTGGGCCACGATGGTGAGAAAGTTGGGAACGGACTGGTACTGGGCCAGCAGCCACAGCCGCCCCGGCAGCTCCGGGGGCTTGGAGGGAAAGTTGTTGTCCGCCGTCAGGGGTTCGGCGTGGACCGTCTCGGCGAGCCTGCCGTCCTCCAGGGTGGACAGCCGCAGCGGCAGCAGGGCCAGGGCCGCCACGGTCAGGGCCGTCAGGATGGGGAAGAGCCAGTTTTTCCAGTTTCGCATGGTTCCCCTCCCTTCAGGTGCACCCGCACACAGGCGCCCCGCCCCAATACGCTTTCGATCTCCAGCCGCCCGCCGTGGAGCTCCGCGATCCGGCGGCACAGGGCCAGCCCCAGGCCCGCGCCCCCCTGGGCACGGGACCGGGACTTGTCCACCATATAGAACGCCTCCGTCACCCGCTCCAGCTCCTCCGCCGGGATGCCCCGGCCCTGGTCCGTCACCTGGATGCGGCAGCCGCCGTCCTCGGCGAGGCCCTCCAGCAGGATCTCGCCGCCGTTCTCCATGGCCTTTCGGGCGTTGTCCAGCAGGTTGACGCAGACAGTCTCCATCAGGTCCGGCTCCATCAGCGCAGTGACGGCCTGGGCCCGGACGGTGAGGCGAATTCCCGCCCGTTGGAGGGGGGGCTCCATGGCCCCGGCCACCCGGCTCAAAAAGGCGTCCAGGGGCACGGGCCGGAGGGGAAAGTCCTGCCGCTCCAGGACGATCAGGTCCAGGAGCTTCCGGCTCAGGGCCTCCAGGCGGCGGCCCTCGTTGAAGATGTATCCGGCGCTCTCCCGGACCTGCGCGGCCCCGGCGGGGCGGGAGCGGAGCAGATCGGCATACCCGATGACGGAGGTCAGGGGCGTTTTGATCTCGTGGGCGAAGCTGGCGATGAAGTCCTCCTGGCGGCGCTGGGCGGCCTTCAGCTCCGCCACCTGCCGCTG
>CAQVQZ010000046.1 GCA_948902155.1 uncultured Oscillibacter sp. | reverse complement strand
TGGGCACCAACGGCCAGTCCTTCGCGGGCAACATGAGCACCATGGCCTGGGAGGCAACCTCGGCCTTCGCCCTGGTGGTGCTGGCCTTCAGCTTCCTGCCCAGGCTTCTCCGGGGCGGCATCGCCACCATCCCGGAGTTCTTTGAGATGCGTTACGATACCTTCACCATGCGCCTGTTCTCCCTGCTGTTCCTGGTGGCCTACGTCGTCACCATGCTGCCCACGATCCTCTACTCCGGCGCGGTGGCCCTGGTGAAAATCTTTGACATTGAGAGCATGTTCGGAATCAACTACTTCACGGCCATTACCATCATCTGTGTAGGCACCGGCGTGGTGGGCATGTGCTACGCCGTCTTCGGCGGACTGAAGGCCGTGGCCTACTCCGACACGATCAATGGCGTGGGATTGATCATCGGGGGCTTCGCCATCCCCATCCTGGCCTTCGTGGCCCTGGGCAAGCTGGACGGCGGCGGCTTCATGGCGGGCGTGCAGCACTTCATCACCGCCACGCCGGAGAAAATGAACGCCTGGTCCGCTCCCAGCGCCCTGCCGCCCGAGATTCCCTGGCCCCTGCTCTTCACCGGCATGTTCGTCAACAACCTGTTCTATTGGGCCACCAACCAGTCCATCATTCAGCGCTCCCTGGGCGGCAAGAACCTGGCCGAGAGCCAGAAGGGCGCCATCTGGGCGGGCTTCTTCAAGTGCCTGGACGTGTTCGTCATCGTCATCCCCGGGGTCATGGCCTTCCAGCTCCTGGCGGCCGAGGGGCAGATGGACGCCACCGTGGGCCTGGCCGCCGACCAGGCGTATCCCCTGCTGGTCATGGAGGTCCTGCCCAAGCCCCTGATGGGTTTCTTCGCCGCGGTGATGTTCGGCGCCATCCTGTCCTCCTTCAACTCCGTGCTGAACTCCGCCTCCACCATCTTCAGCCTGAACCTCTGGCAGCCCATTTGGGGCAAGAACGCGGACGCCGCGAAGGTGGTGAAGACCGGGCAGATTTTCGGCACCGTGGTGGGCGTGGTGGCCATCGCCATCTCCCCCTTTGTCATGTATTTCGGAACGGGTATCATGAACTTCATCAACGAGTGCTGGGGCTTCTTCTCCATGCCCCTGCTGACGGCGGTGCTCTTCGGCCTGCTGACGAAGCGGGCCCCCGCCGTTGCGCCGAAGATCGTGGTCCCCATCCATATGGTGCTCTACGGCCTGAGCAAGGTGATCCCCTTCTTTGACCGCTTCCACTACCTCTATGTGGTCTTCGCCCTGTTCGTTCTGGAGTGCGTAATCTACGCCGTGTGCATCAAGGTCTGCCCCCGTGAAACGGCCTGGGAGATGCCCGACGCCAAGGTCATGGACATGACGCCCTGGAAGACCGGCAAGGTCTGGGCGGCGGTCGGCATTGGCGTGGTTGTGGTCATGTACATCGTCTTCTCCCCCCTCGGAATCGGCTGACCGCCGGTCCGGCGGAGGAGCATTGCGCGGCCTTTCCGGGCCGCCTCCCCCTTCCATGGAATTCCCGGGCCGTCCGGCGGTCCGTAAAAACGGCAAAACGCCCGGTTGGGCGTTTTGCCGTTTTTCAAGTGGTCGGAAAAATCCTCCGGCCTTCCCGCCGGGGCCATCTCCCCTGCGTTTCGGCCGGGCCCTATTCCTCGGGAACCGCATAAATGCCATAGACAAAGGGCTCCTCCGGTCCCGCCGGCTCCGGCAGAACAAGGATGGCGTTGTCCTCCCCAAACTCCACCTTTAGCGAGCCGCTGTGAAGGCGGTAGGTCCGTGTCCTCTCCGTACCGTCGGCAGAGGTCACCGCCACCGTCAGCCGTCCGCCGTCAAAGAGGTCCGCGTCCATCTGGGCCTCGGTGGTGATGCCCAGCCCGGTGTTTACGGCCATCTCCTCGGGGGATACCCAAAAGCCGTACTGCACCTCGGGGTCATAGTCCTCCTGAACGCTCCGGCCCAGGGCGGTCATCTCCGGCATGTACCAGGACCCGTCGTCCCGCTGGCTGATGGCCGCGGGCGCCAGACGGCCCTCGGCCATGGCCTGGCGGTACTCCGTTCTCTGCTCCTCCGTCAAATTATCCCGGGACTGATAGCGGTACAGTCCCCCCCGGTCAATGGAGAGGGACACCCCTGCGATGTTCTCCCCCGTGATCCGGAACAGGCATCCGGTGAAGTCGCCGAATTCCATGGTGGTGCAGCCCTCTCCCACGGCGAAGGCAATGCTGCCGTCCTCCGCCGGGCCGTAGGCGTTCTCGGTCATGGCGGCGTACGCCGTCAGTCCGAAGGTGGGAACCAGCACCCGAGCCGGGGGCCCCTGCTCCGCGTCCGCCGGGCCGGAGGCCCCGGGAGCGCCGGACGCCCCGGGCGTCCGGGTGGGCGCGGGGCGGAGGGAAAAGCTCCCCAGCACCAGCGCCAGGGCGCAGGCGGCGCAGACCGCCGTCCGCAGCAAGGGATGTGTCCGGTTCCGCGGCGCAGCCGCGGCCGCAAAGATTCCCTCCGGCAGGAGGCGTTCCCGGCTTCGTCCTGCCCTATGGGGCGCCGTTCCCGCTTCCGCCGCCCGGCGGCGGGCCTCAAACAGCACCCGGTCATTCAGCCCGGCGGGCGTATGGACGCCTTCGATCATCTTCCGGTATCGATTTTCCATCCTCAAAACCTCCTAATAAGTCTCGCAGCTCCCCCCGGGCCCGGCGGAGACGGCTCCGCACCGTCGCCGCCGGAACGCCTAGCAAAGCCCCGATCTCGCCGCTCTCATAGCCCTCGCCATAAAAGAGGTGGACCGCCGTCCGCAGCTTTTCCGGCAGGCGGGACACCGCGTCCCACAGCTCCGCCGCCTGTTCGTCTCCCGGAGCGGCCAGGTCCGGCACCTCCTCCAGGGACAGGGTTCCCCGCCGTTTCCGCAGCCGCCCCAAATCCGCGCAGCGGTTCACCGTGGCGCGGATCAGCCATGCCTTCATATGCTCCCCGTCCCAGCCCCCGGTCCGCTGTTCCAGCAGGCGGAGGAACACCTCCTGATAGACGTCCTCCGCGTCGGCAGCATTCTGCAGGCGGCAAAGGGCCAGCCGGTACACGGTGTCTCCATGCGCGGCCATGGCGCTGCGCAGCTCCTGTTCGGTCATGCGACGCCTCCTTTCCTTTGTTGTGAAAAGCGCCTTTCACTTACAACACGTTTGAGGACGGCCGGATGTTCCCCCCAAGCCGGTTTTTTTCTCCGCCGGAACGAGGAGGGCTCCCCTCCGCGTTTCCGGTTCCGGAGGGAACCGCCGCCCGCACAGCCCGGAGCGGGCAGGTTTTGGGGGCTCCGCCGCGCGGCAAAGGGGCGGACGCTCCGCGTCCGCCCCTGCTTATGCTTCCGGCTTAATGCCATAGATTTCAAATCTGCCGATCAGGTTCTGCAGCGTCAGCTTCTGCGCCAGCAGCTGCTGATACGTGGCTCCCTTCTGCTTCCCGGCGGCCCGGAGACGGTCCATATCGGCCAGGACCTTCCCCCGCTCCGCCAGGAGGTCGGCATACATCCGCTCAAACGCCGCCAGGCGGGCCGCATCCTCCTTATTCATTGTGCCGGAAGTAAATCATGTCGCCGTCCTGCACGACGTATTCCTTGCCCTCGATGCGGAGAAGGCCCTTCTCCTTCGCCGCGGCCACGCTGCCGCACCTCTCCATGTCCTCATACGCCAGCACCTCCGCCCGGATGAAGCCCCGCTCAAGGTCCGTGTGGATCTTCCCTGCGGCCTGCGGGGCCTTGGTGCCCCTTTTGACGGTCCAGGCCCGGCACTCGTCCTTGCCGTAGGTCAGGAAGGAGATCAGCCCCAGCAGCGCATAGGAGCACTTGATCAGGCGGGCCAGGCCGGACTCCTGCACGCCCAGTTCCTCCAAAAACATCTGCCGCTCTTCCCCTTCCAGCTCCGCCACGTCCTGCTCCAGCTTGGCGCAGATGGGAAGCACCTGGGCTCCCTCCGCCTCGGCCACCTGGCGGACCTGCTGGAAATAGCGGTTGCCCTCCAGATGGGCAAAGCCGTCCTCATCCGTATTGGCGGCATAGATCACAGGCTTGAGGCTCAACAGGTCGGAGGTGGCCACCAGCAGCCCGTCCTCGGCGGAGCATGCGAAGGTCCGGGCGGACTTCCCGGCGTCCAGATGCTTCGCCAGAGCCTGAAAAACCTCCACCTCATGGAGGAACTTCCGGTCGCCCTTGGCGGCCTTCTGGGCCTTCTCCACCCGGCGGTTCACCATCTCCAGATCCGCCATGATGAGCTCCAGGTCAATGGCCTCTATGTCTCCCAGGGGGTCCACCGGAACGCTGGTCCCCGCGTCCGCCACCACATGCATGATGTTCTCGTCGTCAAAGCAGCGGACCACATGGATGATGGCGTCGGTCTCCCGGATGTTGGCCAAAAACTTGTTGCCCAGGCCGGCGCCCTTGCTGGCCCCCTTGACCAGACCCGCAATATCCACAAACTCCACAACCGCCGGCGTCTTCTTGTCCGGCTGATATACCTCCGCCAGCTTGTCCAGGCGCTCATCCGGAACGGCCACCATGCCCACATTCGGGTCAATGGTGCAGAACGGGTAATTGGCGCTTTCCGCGCCGGCGTTGGTGATGGCGTTGAAGAGGGTGGACTTCCCCACATTCGGAAGCCCGACGATGCCTAATTTCATAGCTTTCTGCAACTCCTTTATTTTCAAGGATTTCGGGGATTTCGCCGCGTCCTTTCACGCAGTTTTACGCCATTTTCCGGGGAGCTTCGCCGGATGGCCGAACCGGCGCGGATTTCTTCCGCACGATTCAGAGGGCCTTACCGTGCATAGGCTTAAGGGCCGATATGCGCACTTTTCCAATGGTTCATCCAGCGAAACAGAAGCCCCATGCCGTGCTTCATTATAGCATAGGACTCCTTGTTTCTCAATACCCATTCGGCAGTTACACCGCCTGGGATTTCAGGTGTTTCTTCAATTTGCAGGTAACCGTCTGAATATCAATCGGTTTTGCCAAATGGTCGTTCATGCCGCACTCCAGGCACTTTTGAATATCCTCCGAAAACGCGTCGGCCGTCATGGCGATAATGGGTATATCCGCGTCCCCGCGCTTCAGTCCCCGGATGGCGGCGGTCGCCTCATAGCCGTCCATAACCGGCATCCGCACGTCCATAATGATCGCGTCGTAATACCCAACCGGGGATTTCTCAAATTTCTCCACACAGATTTCCCCGTTTTCAGCCCAGTCCAATTCCAGCTCAAGGATGGAAAGCAGCTCACTTGCCACCTCCCAGTTCAGCTCGTTGTCCTCCGCCAATAAAACGCGTCTTCCCTTCAGGTCCACGTCGCTCCCGCCTCCGGCGCCGTCCGCCGCCTCCGATTCCGCGCGGTCGGGCGCCGCCGCCCGCTCCAGGTCCAGCACAACGTGGAACTCGCTGCCCCGGCCCTGTTCGCTGCGGACCGAGATCGTTCCGCCCATGGCGTCCACAATACACTTGGTAATCGCCATGCCCAGCCCGGACCCCTCCGTCTTTCGGACCCGGGTGTTGTCCTCCCGGCTGAAGGACTCGAATATGACCTTCTGGTACTCCTCCGACATGCCGATGCCCGTGTCGCTCACCAGAAAGTGGGTGCGGACCCGGGAGGCGTCCTCCGGCAGCGCCTCCTGATACACGGTCATCTGAACGGAGCCCTTCTCCGGGGTGAATTTAACGGCGTTCCCCAGCAGATTGATCAGCACCTGGTTCAGCCGCACGCCGTCGCAGCACACAGTTTCCGAAAGAATCTCCCGGGCGGTCACGCGGAACTGCTGGTTCTTCGCCGCAGCCTGGGGCTGCATGATGTTGACGATGCCGTCCATTACCTCCCTCAGCGGCACCGGCTCCACGTTCAGCGTCATTTTGCCGCTTTCAATCTTGGATATATCCAGGACGTCGTTGATCAGGCCAAGCAGGTGCTTGCTGGACAGGGCGATCTTCCCCAGGTAATCCCGAACCCGCTCCGGGTCGTCCGTATTTTCCAGCGCCAGCGAGGTCATGCCGATGATGGCGTTCATGGGGGTGCGGATATCATGGCTCATGCTGGACAGGAATTCCTGTTTTGCCGCGTTGGCCTGTTCCGCCTCTTTCCGCGCCTGCTCCGCGGCTTTCCGGGCCGCGTCCGTCTCCATGTTCATGCGCTTCAGCTCCGATACCTGGCCTTTGAACAGCTTCAAGTACCGGAAGAATATGTAGAGAAGCATGGCGATCACCGCGAAGGAGGCGGCGTAAACGATGGTGAGCCAGCGGTTCCCCATGCCGGAGATGGCATTATCCAGCCCCTCGAAGGGGAGGACCGTCACCAGATACCACTCGCAGTAGGGGAGATTGGTGCAGTATATATGGCGGCGCGATCCGCCGTTTTTCACAATCGTGGAATAGTCCTCCCCGGCGTCCATGGCAGCCTTCAGCTGTTCAACGCAGGTCCCCGCCTCCACGTTCTGCCCGCCGAAAACATTGGTGAGCCTGTCAAAATAGTTCTCGTGGGAATCGCCCCCGTTCCCCACGACATAGCTTCCGTCCTTCCGGATCACAAAGGAATAGCTCAGGGACTGGTCCGAATCCAGAAACAGCACCTCGCCCATATATTTGGTAGAGAGTCCCACCACGACGGCAAGGCTTTCGCTGCCGTCGGACATGGGATATTCGCAGGGAACGCCGAACAAAATCACGCCGCCGTCTCTGCCGACGGCCGAGGCCGCCTTGCGCTCCCCGTTCCGCAGGCTCTCCAAAAAGGGCTCCGGGTGGTTGAGCTCCACGGGGTCGCCGAAAATCATCTCGATTCCGCCGTCGGGCGAATACAGGGCGGCGCACAAAAAGTGCCTTGCCCTTGCGCCGTATTCGATCTCCTCCCTCGTCCCGTAACCGGAGTTCCCATCCCCCGCCGCAATGTGCGCGATGGACTCCGCCATGGTCAGGCGGAGCTCAATGATCGTCTCAAAGTGCAGCGACACCTGCTCGTTCATTCCGGCCATATAGGCGGTGCCGATCTCCTCAATCGTGTTTTCGCTCATATTGTGAATGGACGCTCCCAGAAAGAAAAACACGAAGGCCGTCAAACCAACGATAACCACTATGCCGTTTTTCAAGGACCGCGGCAAAGCTTTGCTTTTCATAGCCTTTCCTCTCCGCAATTTTTCATAATTTATGTCATCCGTCCGCAGGCTCTAACGGCCTCTCAGCCTGCCCATAACCTGGAACATTCTGCGGACGTCCACCGGCTTTGCCAAATGCTCGTTCATCCCCGCATCCTTTGCCAGCGCGATATCCTCTTCAAACGCGTTTGCCGACAGCGCTATGATGGGCACCGTTTCCGCGTCCGGCCGCTCCAGGCCGCGGATCACCCGGGCCGCCTCATATCCGCTCATCACCGGCATCATCAAATCCATCAGTACGCAGTCGAATGTTCCCGGGGCGGAGGCCTCAAAGGCGTCCACAGCGGCCTTCCCGTCGTTTGCGGTCACAACCTCCGCGCCCGCGTCCCGCAGCATGAACTCCACAATTTCGCAGTTAATCTCATTATCCTCTACCAAAAGGACCTGCATCCCGGCAACGTCACCCTGGGCGCCCCCCTCTTCGTCCGCAGGCCGCCCGCTCCACGTTTCGTCCACCCGGAGGGGCAGGATGATCTGAACCACGCTGCCCCGGCCCAGCCGGCTGTCCACCGTGACCGTTCCCCGCATCTGGTCCACCAGTTTCTTCACGATGGACATGCCGAGGCCGGCGCCGGTATAGTTGGTCCTCGCGCCCTGGTGCTCCTGGGTGAAGGGCTCAAAAATGTGATCCTTGAAGTCCTCCCCAATGCCGATTCCGGTGTCTTCAACGACGAACCGGCAGCTTGCGATCCCCTCATGGAAGGCGGCCTCCTCCGCCCGGACAAATACGGAGCCGTTGGGCCGGTTGTATTTGAGGGCGTTGTCGATGACGCTCATTAAAATCTGTTTCAATTGAAGCGGATTCCCAATGACCCTGCCGTGCCGCAGGCCGGACGTCTCCAGCTCCAGAAGGACGGCCCGCTCTTCCGCCAGGGGGGAGAGCATCGTGACGCAGTCTTTCAGCACGCCGCAAAGGTCAAAGGGCTCCTCCACCGCCGCCGGCCGGCCGCTCTCCAGCCTGCTGATCTGAAGCACGTCGTTCACCAGGGACAGCAGATGCTCCGCCGACACGCGGATCTTCTTCCGGCAGTCCCGCTGCCGCTCCGGGTCGTCCGGACTTTTTTCCTGAATGGCCAGCATTCCCAAAATTCCGTTAATGGGCGTGCGGAGGTCGTGGGACATGTGGGAAAGGAATTCGCTTTTTGCCGAGTTTGCCCGCCTCACCCGTTCCAGAAGCTCCATGATGGACTGCTCCTGTTTTTTCCGCGTCACCATGGTTTCCGTGATGTCCTGATGATATCCGTTCAGGCAGGCGCCCGGTTTTTTAAAGGTCTTGTCCGGCACGCCTCCGCAGCGGACATAGATCTTCCCCAGCGCCGGGTGCTTCCAGGGATAGATTACCTCCGTGCGCTTGCTCTCCAGCATTTGCCGCACCGCCTCTTGGACCATCTCCACATAGTCCGGCTCAATGCGCTCAAACCAATGCCGGTAACACGCCTCCGGCCCAATGTCGTCCGGCACGCCCAGAAGAATCCGCATGGTCCGGTCCGCGTACATCCTGGGCCGGCAGCCCTCCTCCAGCTCGATGGTCCAGATGCCGGTTCTGGCGCCCTCCAGAATATCCTCCAGGCTCCGCCTGGCCTCCAGCTTGTATTTCTCCTCCTGCTCTACCAGGGCGTTGACGTCCCGCTGGGCAAAGATCGCGCAGTTCTCCGCCGCCGTCCGCTCCGTGGCGGAAAAGTGAAGCTCCAGGTGGTTCAGCCCCGAGAAGTTGTCCTTCACCTGATACCGGACCGAGAATTTCTTCTTCGTCCTGAGCTGCGCCAGCACATAGCCTTTCTCCGTCATGGCGCGGAGCCGCTCCCGGTCCTGGGGGGCCACGCATTTGGAGATGTACCGCTCCATGGCCGCCTGGTAGCCGTCCTTAAAATGAGCGGCCCAGTCCAATCCCAGCCCTTCGCTGCTGCGGTAGACCTCGCATTCGCCTGTGTCGAAGTTCACCTGGTAGATGCCCAGGTAGTCCACGCTGAGGGCATGGAGCACGTTATAGCTCCGCTCTTGTAGCTCCCGGACCAGGTTGCGCCGCTTCAGGGAGGACACGATAAAATACGCCGCCGTCTGAAGCATGTTCGACGCGTACTCCAGCGACTTCACAGGGGGATTGTCCACGCCGTAAAAGCCGACGATCTGTTTCCCGTCGTACAAGGGGACCACCACAAGGGAGCGGATGCCCTGCCGCTTCAGGTTCTCATACTGAAGGGGCTCCGCCTCCCGGATATCCTCCACGTTCTGAATGACGATATGCCCGCCGACGCTGAAATTCCGGTACCAGCTGGCGCACACCTCCGGGGGGACATTCTGAAGGTTCTCCCGTTCCGGCTCCACCCCGGCGGCCACCCATTCATAGGTGTTGTCGTCGCCGCCGGACTCGTTTTGCTCAAAGATATAGGTCCGCTCCCCGTTCAGCGCTTTTCCCAGGTGCTCCAGCAGCACCTCAAGCGACTGATCCGGAGTCTCCTCCAGCAGGGCGACGCGGAGGCCCTCGTTGATAATGGCCTCCAGATTCTGAACGCTTCGCATACCGCTGTGCTGCTCATGCGCCTCCGTGCCCGCAGCGCCTCCCCCAGCCGGTACAAATTCCCCCGCATAGTTCATACGCCTGTCCTCCGCTTTCTCCTCACAGCTTCGCTTCAAAAGTAAGAAAATCCTTGTCATGATATCATGTGCGCCCAATTACGTCAATGGCAACAAGCAAAAATCATGCGCAGCGGCGCCAATGAGAAGGCGCCTCCCATAACAGGCGGCCATACATGTTCACGGCGAAGGCTTTTCCGCCGCCCGGCCGGCGTTCCCTTTTTGCGTTTCCTCCCCAAAGCGGCGCGGCGGCATGGCCGTCGTTCCCTTTTTCCCGCTTCCGCGCCGCCGCTTTTTTTCAAAAACTGCCCATATGTCCTTTTCCGCCCGCCCTCCAGGGGGTATACTGGCAGCATCAACAACAAAGGAGTGGGCCCCATGAAAAAGACTGAACGCGCGTACGCCTCCCTGCGGGAGCGGGTCAGGATGGAGTGGATTCTCTACCTGCTGGCCTTCGTCTTCATCCTCATCGCGGACTCCATCGGGCAGATCAAAATTCCCGTCTGGAAGGGCACCTTCATCATCTTCCCCATTTTCTACGCCCTGTTTATGGGCATCCTCACCGGCCCAAACGTGCTGAAAATCCTGGACGACAAGAAGGTGAAGGCCGCCTCCGGCCTGGTGGGCGTGGCAATTCTTCCTTTTGTGGCCAAGCTTGGCATCAACGCCGGGGCCAACATCTCCATCGTCATCTCCGCCGGGCCCGCCCTGCTGCTCCAGGAGTTCGGCAACCTCTGCACCATCTTCCTGGCCATGCCCATCGCCCTGATGCTGGGCTTGAAGCGGGAGGCCATCGGAGCCGCCCACTCCATCAACCGGGAGACGAATCTGGCCCTGATGCAGGATATGTTCGGCGCGGACTCCCCGGAGGCCCAGGGCAGCCTCTCCGTGTACATCGTCGGCGGCATGGTGGGCACCATCTACTTCGGCTTCATGGCCTCCATGGCCGCGGCCACCGGCCTCTTCCACCCCTACGCCCTGGGCATGGCCTCCGGCGTGGGCGCGGGCATCCTGATGAGCTCCGCCGTGGCGGCCCTCTCCGAGGTCATGCCCGCCTACGCGGACCAGATCGCCGCCATGGCCTCCGCCAGTGAGACGATTTCCGGCATCGACGGCATTTACATGGCGATTTTCCTGGGCGTGCCCCTGTGCAACTTCCTGTACCGCAAGCTGGAGCCCACCCTGGGCCGCCTGACCAAATCCGGCCGGGAGCTGGCCGGGAAGAATTGAGGAGGAAACGGCTATGACCATCAAGGATTGGATCTTCGTTCTGGCAATCTCCGGCCTGGGCATGATGACCGCCAACTTCATCGGCTTCGACGTGGCCTTTACCGAGTCCCTGCCCGGCGTTCTGGTGCTGCTGCTCATCGCCCTGTGCGCCGCGGGCCTGGCCCATGTGATTCCCCTCAAGCTGCCCACCGTGGCCTACTGCTCCATCTTAGGGCTTCTCTGCGCCTGCCCCCTGTCCCCCGTGTCCCAGTTCGTCATTGAGTCCGCCGGGAAGATCAACTTCACCGCGCCGCTGACCATGGTGGGGGCCTTCGCGGGCATGTCCATCAGCAACCAGCTGAAGATGTTCTTCAAGCAGGGCTGGAAGCTCATCATCATCACCATTCTGGTCATGACGGGCACCTTCTTCGGCTCCCTGGTGGTGGCCCAGGTGGTGCTGGGGCTGACCCATGCCATTTGAGCTGATCCTGGCGGCCCTGGGGAGCTGTGCCGTGGGACTCTTCATCGGCTGGTGCGGCGTGGCGGGCTTCCTGCTGCCCATTCTCTTCACCGGCGCCTGCGGCCTCCCCGTGACGGAAAGCCTCCTGGCCAGTTTTCTGTGCTTTGCCGTCTCCGGGGCCATCGGCTCCTGGAATTACCACCGCCGGGGGGAGCTCCCCATCCGGCCCGCCCTGGTCCTCTCCGCCGGAAGCCTGGCGGGGGGCCTGCTGGGCGCGGCCCTGGGGGGCCTGCTGGCGGCGGAAACCGTGAAGACCGTTCTCTACATCGTGGTGTTCCTCTCGGGTCTGGCCATCGCCGTCCGGGAGCTCCGGCCCCAAAAGGGCCCCGAAAACCGGGGCCCCTTCCCCGGGGCCCTGCCGCTGCTGGCCCTGGGCTTTTCAACGGCCCTGCTCTGCGCCCTCTCCGGGGCGGGGGGCCGGTGCTGGTGATGCCCCTGCTGGTGGCCATGGGCGTCCCCGCTAAGACGGCGGTGGGCGTGGCCCTGCTGGACTCCGTGTTCATCGCCCTGCCCGCCGTGGCCGTGTACGCAAGCCGCTGCGCCGCCCCGGCCGCCCTGGTTCCCATTCTGCTGGCGGCGGTGCTGGGCCACGCCGCCGGGGTCTTCGCGGGCAGCGTCACCGCCGCCCACGTGCCCCAGTCCCTGCTGAAACGGGGGGTGGCCGCATTCTCCATCTGCTTTTCCCTGTTCATGCTGCTGAAATAAAACGGGAGGGTTTTCTATGCCTGACGATCTCCGCTGTGATCTGCTCCTCACCAACGCCCGCTATCTTGCCCCGGATATGACCGTCGTCTCCGGAAAGGCCATCGCCCTCCGGGACGGCCGGATTCTGGACATCGTGAGCCAGGACGCCTGCGCCTATCAGGGGGATACCGTCCTCTCCGGTTCGCAGCTCCTCTGGATGCCCGGCCTGGTGGACGGGCACCTCCACACCAGCCAGCAGCTTCTCC